>CAMOAP010000001.1 GCA_946577115.1 uncultured Acholeplasmataceae bacterium
AAGAAGACAAAAGCGAAATTATTTTATATAAACAATTTCTGGTTGCTGACGAAGCTACTATGAGCACTATTAATTTAAAAGAGTCAACTCCAATTACTCTTGAAGAAGCGCAACAAATCAAGCCTCATGCCAAAATAGGTCATTTAATTGATATTAAAGTTGATCCTAAAGATTTTAATCTATACGCTGTCAAAGAATTTAAAAATCAATTCAACGAAGAACTTACCAAAAAGAAAAGAGAAAATATTTATAATTTTTTCAAACAACAAGAAGGCAAATTAATTAACGCTAAAATTATTTCAGAAAATGACAAATTTTATAATTTAGAATTAGAAAAAGAAATTACTACCTTGCTTCCTAAAAAAGAAATTGCTTCCAATAATGAAATGCAAGTAGGTGAAAGAATTCAAGTTTTTTTGTCAGAAGTAAGAAAAACTACTAAATGGCCTAAGATTTTTGTCAGTTGCAATCATGTGGGACTTGTAGTTAAAGTGTTAGAAGAAAATATTCCTGAAATCCAAGAAGGTATCGTTAAAATTGCAGGAGTTGCCCGCATTTCTGGCGAACGCACCAAAATTGGTTTATTGTCTTACGACGATCAAGTAGACGCTATTGGCTCTTGCATTGGTGAAAGAAGCAACCGCATTAAAAATGTTATTAAAATCCTTAAAGGCGAAAAAATTGATTTATTTGTGTGGAGCGAAAATCCCCAAGAACTTATTGCAAACGCCCTCAAACCTGCTTCATGCCTTCAAGTGGTCATAAAAGACGACATTAACAAATACGCTCTTGCAATTGTACCTGATGACCAATTTTCTTTAGCGATTGGTAAATTAGGTAAAAATGTTAAATTAGCAGTGGAAGTAACTAAGTGGAATATTGATATCAAAACCTTAGATCAAGCCCAAATAGAAGGATTAATTTAATTGCAATGACTGTTTTGCGCACTTGTATAGTTTCTAAAAAAATTAAAGATGTCAAAAAAATGATTAGAATCAATAGCACCAAACAAGGAAAAGTAGCTGTTGATTTTAATTTAGCACTTCAAGGAAGAGGAGCGTATCTAACCTTAAAACCTGAATATATTATTTTGTCACAAAAAAAGAAACTTTTAGATAAAAAACTCAAAACCCAAGTTCCTGCAGAAATATATCAAACCCTTTTAAAATTAATTGCTTCACAAACTTAGCAAACATTTTTATATTTATCCATTTTTTCCATCTTTGAAATATATTTGTTCACTTTAAACTTTTTATTTTATACTAAATTTATTTTTTTATTTTGCAATTTTTTATTTCCATGCATTTAAAATTATTAAAATCAAAGGAGGGATGTAAATGACCCTTAATAAAAAAACAAATAATGAAAATTCATCTAAAAATACCCCTAAATTATCCCATGAAACGGATTTTAAAAACGATTTTGCTAGTAAAAACTATGTTTTTAATCCCCAAGACAAAGTTTTTCAAATCGCTCAAGTTTTTGGAATTACTAGTGCTGTTTTAATTAAAAAATTATTACAATTAGGACTTAAAGCAGATGTTAATCAAACCTTAGAAAAAGATATTGTTGAACTTTTAGCTAAAGATTACAATATTAAAATAAGTGAACCCAAAAAAGAACAAACCTCACCACAACTGCAACCACAAAAGTCTCTCCTAACCAAATCCAAACCTCAAACCAAACCTAACCAAAAACTTAATTTGCAAAAAACACCTCCTATTGTAACTATTATGGGACATGTTGATCACGGCAAAACTACCCTATTAGATTCTATTCGAAAAACTCGTGTAGTTGATCAAGAATTTGGAGGCATCACCCAACACATAGGAGCTTATCAAGTCGAATACCAAGGCAATAAAATAACTTTTATTGATACTCCAGGGCATGAAGCTTTTGATAAGATGAGAGCTAGAGGAGCTAAAATTACTGATATTTGTATTTTGGTTGTAGCAGTTGATGATTGTGTCAAACCACAAACCTTAGAAGCTTTGAAACACGCCCAAAAAGCTAAAATTCCTATTATTGTTGCTTTAAATAAAGTTGATAAACCCAACAATAACAAACAACAGATTATGCAAGAATTATCTAGTTATGATTTATTACCTGAAGAATGGGGTGGCAACACTCCTTATATTTCTATTTCTGCTTTAAAAAGGGAAGGTTTGGAAAAAATATTAGAAATTATTCTTTTAGTTAGTGCAATCCAAAATTTACAATCTAATCCCGATCAAAAAGCTCAAGGAACAGTTATTGAGGCAAGCCTTGATAAATCTTTAGGACCTATGGCTACTTTTATTGTAAGTGATGGCAATCTCAAAGTAGGCGATATCGTTGTTGCTGGAACTTCGTATGGAAAAATTCGTTCCATGGAAGATGAAAACAAACAAACACTGACCAAAGCCTTACCTTCGCAACCTGTTCGAGTTTCAGGATTAAAAGAAGTTCCTCAAGCAGGAGATATTTTTTATTCCGTTGCTAATGAAAAACAAGCACGCCAAATTGTAGCTGAAAGAAAATCCCAAATTAAAGAAACTTTAGCTAAAACACTTTCACCTCTTAATTTAGAAGATATTTTACAAGACTTAGAAACCAAAAAACCACAAGAACTAAATATCATTTTAAAAGCCGATACTCAAGGTAGTTTGGAAGCACTTCAAGGTATGATTGCCAAAATTAAAGTATCTGATATTAAAGTGCAACTTTTGCGCGCTGCTGTTGGAACCATAACAGAAACAGATATTGTTTTTGCCAAATCATCAGACAGTTTGTTAATAGGTTTCAATATAAAACCTGCTTTTTCTACACTTAAATCTGCTCAAAGACAAGCAGTAAAAATTACTATTTATAATGTTATTTACCGCATTATTGAAGATATTGAACAAAAATTAAAATCTATGATTAAGCCTACTTTTGCAGAAGTATTTACTGGTAAAGTAGAAGTAAGAAAAATTTTTAATATCAGCAAAGTTGGCAATATTGCTGGTTGTTATGTGACACAAGGCATTGTCAATAATAGTGATTTTGCTAAAGTGATGCGCAATAATGAAGTGTTATTTAAAGGTAAAATTGCATCCTTAAAACATCTCAAAGATAACATCAAATCTGCTAAACAAGGTTATGAGTGCGGCATTTTACTTGATGGTTTTAATGATTTTGAAATTAATGATATAATAGAAACATCTAAATTAAGCAAAGTAGAGGAATAAAAAATGGTAACAACAGCTGAAAGACTATCGAGTCTAATTCAAAAAGAATTGGTATTAATTAATGATATTATTCAAGACGAACAAATAGGATATATTAATTTAACCGATGTTAAAGTAACAAAAGACTTGTCTTTTGCTAATGTTTATTACACTATTTTAAGTGATGATCCAACTATTTTGAAATTAACAGAAGATACTATTGAAAAAAATAAAGTTGTTATTCGGTTGGAATTAGCTAAAAAAATTAAAAATTTTCGTAAAATCCCTGATTTAGTTTTTAAATATGATAAATCTTTATC
>CAMOAP010000002.1 GCA_946577115.1 uncultured Acholeplasmataceae bacterium
ACCCAATTTATACATTTTTATTTTTTTATTTTGTGATAAAATTTTGTATTGAACAAATTAAAAAAAATAATAAAATTTCCAACCCATCCAATTCAAAATTAATTATCAATATTTAAAAATCAAACTTATTTATCGTTTTAATGATAAAATTGCATCAAAACATCTATTTTCTCTGTTTTTTTATTGTTTTGTTTTGCATTACAAATCATTAAACTAAATTCAAAAAGAAAAAGAGGTAAAACAATGATTTCATATTTGTTAACCTCCCCAAAAGAAAGGTATCAAGGATAATGAAAGATGCTTCTTGGAGAGATCATTGTACAATGGGTTTTTGTCTTTTTATTTTGGCTTTAATTTGTGGATCAATTATCGGATATTTTTTGTATTCTTTTTTTAATCAAAAGAAATTAGAAGAAAAAAAACAAGCATTTGATAACAAACTAAGAGAAAAAGAAAAAGATTTGCAAAAACGCGAACAAGAAATGATGCGTAATGCCAAAATAGAAATAGCTTTTTTAAGACAAAAATTAGAACTGGATTTAGAACAAAGAACTAACATAATTGTTGATTTAGAATCCAAAAATAACCGTCGTGAAGAATTGCTTAACAATAGAACTGAGAGTCTAAATAAAAGAGAAGAGCATTTAGATTCTGAACAACAAATAATTAGCCGCGCTAAAAAAAACCTAGAACAACAAATCAAAGAACAAGAAACAATTTTAAACACACAAAAACAACAATTAGAAAAAATAGCTTCCTTAACGCAAAATCAAGCCAGACAAATTATAATGAAAGAAACAAAAGACCAAACCACTTATGAAATGATGTCATATATTAAACAAGAAGAAGAAAAAGCCAAAAGCGAAGCATCCAAAAAAGCCAAAACTCTTTTAGTTTTAGCGATGCAAAAATATGCCGGCGATATTACAGGAGAAAAAAATATTAGTGTTGTCAATATTCCTAATGAAGATATGAAAGGGCGGATTATTGGACGTCAGGGCAGAAATATTAAGTCTTTGGAAGTTTTAACTGGAGTAGACTTAATTATTGATGAGTCCCCTTGCACCGTTATTTTAAGTAGTTTTGACCCCATTAGAAGAGAAATTGCCAAAAAAACTTTAGAATTTTTAGTATCTGATGGAAGAATTCATCCTTCTCGCATCGAAAAAGCCTTAGAAACTTCAACCATAGAAGTAGACAATTTTATTAAAGAAATCGGTGAAGAAGCTGCTTTTATTACTAAAATCGGCGAAGTTCACACCGACTTAATTAAAATTTTGGGGAAACTGCACTTCCGTATTAGTTACAGTCAAAATGTTTTAAAACATTCTTTGGAAGTTGCTTTTTTAGCTGGTAAACTTGCCTCTGAAATTGGCGAAAATGAAATTCTTGCAAGAAGAGCAGGGCTTTTTCATGACATCGGTAAAGCTCTAGACCACGAAATGGAAGGAAGCCACGTAGAAATTGGTGTTTCTATTGCTTCCAAATACAAAGAAAAAAAAGAAGTTATTGATGCTATTGCCTCTCATCATGAAGACCAAGAACCTCAATCAATTATCGCTGTTTTAGTTGCAATAGCAGACACTTTATCTTCCGCTAGACCAGGAGCCAGAAAAGAATCAGTAGAAAACTACATTCAAAGACTAACCAAATTAGAAACTATTGCCAATGCAACAGAAGGAGTTGCTAAATCTTATGCTATTCAAGCTGGACGCGAAATTCGTGTTATTGTTGAACCAGACAAAATCGCAGACAATTTTATTTTCCAAACTGCTCGCACCATTAAAGAACAAATTGAAAAATATATTAGTTATAATGGCGTTATCAAAGTTACTGTTATAAGAGAAACGAGAGCTGTGGAAATGGCTAAATTATAATCCACCAAAGGAGATAATTAATTCATGAAAATAATGTTTATTGGAGATATTTACGGAAACCCAGGAATTAGTTATTTTGCCGAAAAAGTGGGTTTTTTAAAAGAAACTTACAAACCCAATATCATTATTGCCAATGCTGAAAACGCTGATAATGGAAAAGGTTTAAGTTTTAAAATTTATAAAAAATTACAAAAATTAGGTGTTGATTTGATGACTATGGGAAACCATGTTTGGAAAAATAAACAAATTAAAAATTTTATTGACAAATCAAATGTAATTCGTCCCATTAATGACACTCAAGAATTAGGACAAGGTTATAAAATTATTGATTGCAAAGATAAAAAAATTTTAGTTATGAATGCTTTAGGACGTGTTTTTATTAACCCCAAATTGCATTGCCCTTTCAAAACTATTGATAATGTTTTGGAACAAAATAAAACTAAATATGATTTTTCTTTTTTGGATTTTCACGCCGAAGCTACTAGTGAAAAAATTGCTTTAACTCATTATTTTGATGGCAGAATTGATGCTATTGTAGGTACTCACACCCACGTCCAAACTAATGATGAACGCCTTTTCCCCCATAACACTCTTTATATTTCTGATGCAGGAATGACAGGAGCCAAAGATGGTGTTATTGGTAAAGAAAAACAACCTATAATTCAATCTTTTTTAGGAAAACGTGTTGTTTCAAGACCTAATGCCGAAGGAAAAAGACAATTAAACGGTTTGCTTGTGACTCTTAAACCTCGTAAAACTATTGAAAAAATTAATTTATCAGAATGAAATAAAATTTGTTTTATTAAAACTAATCGATAAAGCATCAAAATTATTTTCTGTATTGTTTTAAACTTTTTTGTTTTTAAAACTTTGCATTTTTTTATTTTATTCTGGTTTTTTAATTATTTAATACCCCCCCCTAAACACTTCTACCCTTATAAAGGAAAATTATGAAAAAAGTAATCGCTATTACAGGCCCTACTGCTTCAGGAAAAACTAGTCTTTCTATTAAAATAGCTAAAAAAATTAATGTAGAAATAATTAATTGCGATTCTCTTCAAATGTATCACAAATACGATATTGGAACTGCCAAAATAACTCTCGAAGAAGCCCAAGGAATTAAACATCATCTTTTAGATTTCCTTGCTCCTGGCACAAATTACAGCATTTATTATTTTCAAAAAGATGCACGCAAAAAAATCGAAGAAATACCCCTTCCTTTATTTGTGGGCGGTAGCGGGCTTTATCTTAAATCAGCTATTTTTGATTATGAATTAACTCCTAAATCTTTGTTTTTGCCGCCTATTTCTTTACCTAAAATAGAAAATATGGTTGATTTTATTAAACAAAAAGACCCTCAATTAATTGCAAACCTAGATTTAAAAAATCCTCGTCGCATCCTAAGTGCTTATCAAGATTTACTTGCAGGAACTTTAAGGTCACAAAAAAATAAAAAACACAATCCTCTATATTCTTCACTCATTTTTTATCTCGATATTGATAAACAAATTTTGAAAAAAAGAGTTATTTTAAGATTGGAACAAATGTTAAAACAAGGTTTTATAGAAGAAGTTCACCAAATTCAAACTCATTTTCCAAACGCTAATTTTAATATTATTGGTTATCGCGAAATTAAAGCTTTATTAGAAGGAAAAATAACTTTAGACCAAGCCAAAACTTTAATTATTCAAAAAACTATGCAATATGCCAAACGCCAAAAAACTTGGTTTAAAAATCAAATTAATCCCATCATTCTAGACGCCTTATCCCCTGATTTAGAAAAAACCGCCATTTGCCTTATTAACAATTTTTTAAAAACTGATTAAATAATTAAACCAACGAAAAACAATTCAAAAAACTAAGAAAGTAATTAGAAATATGATTAATACAAATGATTTTAAAATTGGACAAACCATTAAATTCAATAACCACATTTATCAAATCCTAGAATTTTTACACGTTAAACCTGGCAAAGGTGCTGCATTTGTAAGAACCAAATTAAGAAACCTAAGAACAGGTAGTGTCATTGACTATACTTTTAACGCTGGTATCAAAGTGCAACCTGCCTTAATTACTAAAATTAAGATGCAATTTCTTTATGCTTTGGAAGATGATTATATCTTCATGAATACTCAAAATTACGAACAATTAGAAATTAACAAACATCAATTAAAAGATGTTCTTAAATATATTTATGAAGGGCTTTTAGTAGATATTATTTTTTATGAAAATAATGAAATTGTAGGTATCAGTTTACCTGATAAAATCTCTATTAAAGTATTTTACACCGAACCCGGAGCCAAAGGAGATACCAAAACTAACTCTTTAAAAGATGCCACTTTAGAAACAGGTTTAGTAATTAAAGTTCCTCTTTTTATCAATATTGGAGAAAAAATTATTATCAATACTGAAACAGGACTTTATTTATCAAGAGACAACAATAAATAAAACACTTTATGTTTTTCATTTTTAAACTGATTTTTATTTTATCCACTACATTTTAGTCCTTTTCTTATGTTTTTTTATGAATTGTGTTTGTTAATTTATTTGTTTGTTATATAATTATAGGTAGTTCATGCTTTCTACATTTTGCCTTTATATAGTTTTTTTTGCTTTGAATTCATTTATAAAAATTATAAAACAATAAAAAAAAGGATAATGATATTGTGTCTTTTTGGGAAAATTTTTTCAACATAACAAAACAATTTGCTTTTTTTAACACTTTCTTTATGGGCATTCTTTCTGGTGTTATTGCAAGCTCTTTTACTTATTGTCTTCTTTCTTTGCGAAGTGTGAAAAAAACTTTATCAGCTCATATACTAGAAAAAACAGATGTTAACCAACAAGAAATAATTAAATTAATTGAAGCTAAGAAAAAAGATTTTAAAGTTAAAATGAAAAAGGATAAAGGTAATTTTGGGGATTTTTTGATAACTTCTATCCGAGAATTAATTTTAGAAATCTCAAGCCAATTTTATCCCAGTTCCAAATATCCCTATTTGGAACTTACCATTGATGAAAGTCTTATTTTGATGTTTTACATAAATCAAAGAGTTGACAAAGTATTCCAAAACAAAATTTTGAGAATGTTTCGAAAAATGACTTTAAAAAGAATCTTTATAATTAGAGAAATGGTTGTTAAAAAAAACATGATTCAAAAGTATCAAAAAATTGCGAAATTAACTAATAATTTTAATAATATAAGAAATTTTTTTAATCCTTTTCATTGGTTTAAAAAAATAATTTTTGACAAACCCTTAGAACTAATTTATCAGCAAATAGGAGTTTCGTTGATTTCAATTACAGGAGAAGAAGTTTATAAAATTTATAGTAAAAAGATTTTTGAAACTGAAGAAGACCTCGAAAAAGATCTAAAACAAGTTTTGGATGCTATCTCTAAAGTAAGCACAGATCAAAGTACAAAAGATTAATTTTTACTTAAGAAAAGAAATGGGTTTAATAATGAAAACATTTAATTGGTTTCCTGGTCATATGAAAAAAACTTTTGACCAAATTAAAAATAATTTATCTTTGGTTGATATTGTTTTATTAATTTTGGATGCCAGAATTCCTCTGTCAAGCCTCCATTCTCAAATTTTTTCTTTAATTAACCAACGCCAAAAACCACTCCTTATTTTGCTAAATAAATTTTCTTTAACTGATCCTTGTAAAATCAATAATTTTATCGCTAATTATCATAAAAAACAAATTCCTATTTTAACAATTGACGCTATAAAATCACCTAAACTTCAAGAAATATATCAAAAAGCTTTAAAAACAATTAAAACCAATAACTCCTTTTTTAAATCTAAAAGGATAGCAACTAAAACTCCCAACATTAAAGCTATGATTGTAGGAACTCCCAATGTTGGAAAATCAACTTTAATTAACAGCTTTGCCCAAAAAAAAGTTTTAAAAACAGCTAATTTAGCAGGAACTACAAAACGCATTCAATGGATTAATATTGCTAAACCTAATATACATTTTTTGGATACTCCAGGAGTTTTATGGCACAATTTTTCTGATCCTCGCATAAGTTGGGCATTAGCACTTGCAGGTTGTTTTAAAGATTCCATTTTACCTTTAGAAAAATTAGGCATTCATGCACTTTGTTATCTTATAAAATATTATGGAAATAATTTACAAAAACGCTTCAATTTAAACCAAAATGACTTATTAAACCCTAATTTAGTTGATATTATCGGACAAAAAAGAAATATTTATAATAAAAATAAAAAAGTTGATCAATTTAGAGTTTATCAAATGTTATTGCAAGAAATAAGGCAAGGTAACTTAGGTAAATTAAATTTTGACTTAGATGTTTTATCCCTCTTTGAAAAACTTTTTTAAAGTTCTAACCAAACTACCAAACCAAAAAATAGCAATGCAAAACAATTAATCACCTAAACCAAACATATCTTTATTATTGAGGGAGCTCAAAAAATGAAATCAAAAGTTATTATAGTAGAATCTCCTGCTAAAACAAAAACTTTAAGCCGTTTTTTAAATGATGAATTTTTAATTTTATCTTCTAAAGGTCATATTAGAGATTTGTCGCTAAAAGGCAAAAACAGAATGGGAATTGATATCGAAAAAGGCTTTATTCCTAAATACAGCATTATTAAAGAAAAAGATAACATTGTAGAAACTCTTATCCAAAAAACTAAAGGCAAAGAAGTTCTATTGGCAACTGATCCTGATCGCGAAGGAGAAGCAATTGCTTGGCATTTATCACAAATTCTTAATTTAGATTCCCAAAAAACTAATAGAATTGTTTTTCGAGAAATTACCAAAGAAGCAGTTTTAAAAGCTTTGCAACAACCTCGCAAAATCGATGAACTATTAGTATGTTCACAAGAAACTCGTAGAATGTTAGACCGCATTATTGGTTTTAAACTGTCGCGTTTGGTAAGAAGACTTAAATCGCAATCAGCAGGAAGGGTGCAATCAGTTGCCCTTAAACTCATTGTTGATTTAGAAGAAAAAATAAAAGATTTTGTCCCTGAAGAATACTATATTATTACTGCTTTTTTTAAAGATTTTCAAGCGGAATATCAAAATCCTTACAAAGAAAAAACTAAATCCCAAGAAGCTTTTACAATTGTTCAACAAATCACAGACAAACCTTTTTTAGTTAAAGAATTAAAACAACGAGAATCCAAACAATTCCCCAAACCACCTTTTATTACATCTACCTTGCAACAAGAAGCCATTAACAGTCTAAATATGAATTCTAATCAAGTTATGAGAGTTGCTCAAAAACTTTATGAAGGAGTTGATATTTTAGGTGAATCTACAGGATTAATTACTTATATGAGAACAGATTCGCAAAGGCTTGCAGACATTTTTGTTAAAAATGCTCAAAAATTAATTAAAAAAAAATATGGTAAAGAATATTTAGGCACTTACAAAACTAATAAAAAAAACCAGTCGCAAGACGCTCATGAAGCTATAAGACCTACTGATTTATCCAAAACACCCGAAAGTTTAGCCCCTTATCTTGATAAATACGAAAATAAACTTTATAAACTTATTTATCAAAGAACTTTGGCTTCTTTAATGTCGCCTGCCATATTTCACAAAACTCAAGTTTTTTTTGAAGTTGCAAACCATCTTTTTTTAACTGAAAGTTTGATAAAAACTTTTGATGGCTATCAAAAACTTTTGCAAGATGTCACCAAAGACAAAATTATTCCTTTTTTTAAATTAAATGAAACTTATTTGCCTCAAGAAATCCAAAATTTACAAAAATTTACCAATCCTCCAGCACGTTTTTCTGAAGCCACCTTGATTAAAACTTTAGAAAAACTAAATATTGGGAGACCTTCTACTTATTCTCAAATCATTTTTACCCTCAAAAAAAGAATTTATGTTGATTTAGTAGAAAAGCGTTTTTTTCCTACCGAACAAGGAATTTTGACCACTAAAAACCTAGAATTGTTTTTTAAACAAATTATTGATGTTAAATATACTTCCAAAATGGAAGAAAATTTAGATAAAATATCTTCAGGAATAGTTAATAATAAAGAATTATTGCAAGAATTTTATGATGCTTTTAAACAACTTTATCAAATAGCCGATCAAAAATTAGAAAAACCAAAAGATATCGAAACCGATCAAAAATGTAATTTATGCAATGCCTCTTTACTCATTAAAAAAGGACGATATGGTAATTTTTTAGGTTGCAGTCGCTTTCCTGAATGTAAAAATATTACTTCTTTAAAAGAAAAAAAAAGCTCTTTAGAAACAAATCCTGATATGAAAACCGATCAAAAATGTAATTTATGCAATGCCTCTTTACTCATTAAAAAAGGACGATATGGTAATTTTTTAGGTTGCAGTCGCTTTCCTGAATGCAAAAATATTGTTAAAATTCAAAAAACTTAAGTTTTTTTGATTAAAAACATAAAAAATTTATTTTATTATTTACAATATTTTAAAGTTATTTATATAAAAAAACAAGACTATCAATTTATAGTCTTGTTTAATTTATGCATTTATTTGAAACTTTTTGGTTGA
>CAMOAP010000003.1 GCA_946577115.1 uncultured Acholeplasmataceae bacterium
TAAGTATCTTAAGTTTTTTCAAACAAAAATTATAAAAAATGATATAATAGTTTTATAAAATATATCTATATATCTTCAAATATCAAAAATGAACAAGAAAAATTTTAAGTAAAAAAGTTTTTTAATAATTTCATTATTTTATCATTTATTATTATTATTCAGGAATCAATTTTTATTTTACAATCCAAAAAGAAAGGAAATGCAATCATGAATTTACAAACCACCAAAAACCAAATCCAAAATGCAATCCAAAAAGTTTTATTAGAAGAAGTAATTTTACAAGAACAACTGGAAAATGACAAATTTGATTTTTCTTTACCTTTGTTTGTTTATGCCAAAAAAACAAAAACCAATCCTCATATGATTTTTGAAAATATCAAAAAAAACCTTGTCGCAATAAACGAAATTCAAGATTTAATGTTTTTAAACGGTTTTTTAAATATCAAAATTAAAAGAGCTTCATTAGCTTACGAAATATTACTTAAAATCAACGAATTAAAAAATAATTATGGCAATTTGCCCAATAATAATCAAACTATAGTCATTGATTATTCTTCTCCTAATATTGCCAAAAACTTTTCTGTTGGTCACCTTCGTTCTACTGTTATTGGAAATGCTCTGAAAAATATTTATCAAAAAATAGGTTTTAAGGTAGTAGGCATAAATCACTTAGGAGACTGGGGAAACCAATTTGGTAAAATGATTGTAGCTTATCAAAAATGGGGCAACAAAGAAAAAATACTAAAAGACCCAATTAACGAACTACAAAAATTATATGTTTTTTTTCATCAAAAAGCCAAAAACAATCCTGAATTAAACGAACAAGCCAATTTTGCTTTTTTGCAATTAGAACAACAAAACCAAAAATATCTCGATTTGTGGAAATGGTTCCGCGAAGTTTCTTTACAAGAATTTTGCAAAATTTATGATATTTTGGGAATTTCATTTGATTTTTACTTGGGAGAATCTTTTTATAATGACAAAATTGCTCCTCTTTTTGAAGAATTAGAACAAAAAAATCTTTTAAAAAAAGAAGACCAAGTTTTACTTATAGAACTTGATAATTTACCTCCTGGCTTAGTGAAAAAAACTAATGGCAGCACCTTGTATTTAACAAGAGATCTCACTACTTTTAAATATCGTTGCAACACTTTTAATTGTCAAAATGTTTTATATGTTGTAGGCAACGAACAAAAACTTTACTTTAAACAATTAGCCCAAATAATTGAAAAAATGGGATACTTTGACACTAAAATAAAACACATCAATTTTGGTTTAGTTTTAATGGATGGCAAAAAAATTTCTACTAGACATCACAAATTTACTACCTTAATTGAAGTAATTAATCAAGCTACTATTTTAGCTCAAAAAATCATTGAAGAAAAAAATCCTCATTTATCAGATATCAACCAAACTGCACGAAAAATCGCTGTAGGAGCCATCGTTTTTAATGACCTTAAAAACGATAGACATCTAGATATTGATTTTAATTTAGAAACTATTTTACAATTCAAAGGACACACAGGACCTTATATCCAATACACAGCAGCGCGTCTAAAGTCCCTTTTAAATAAAGAAAAAATAGACATAAGCATGATTGACAAAACCATTTATCAAAAAGACCATTATTTTATTTTAGTAAAATTATTAGACCAATTTCCTTTAATTTTGCAAAAAGCCCAAAAAGAAAATATGCCAAGTATTTTAGCAAGATACATATTAAAAATAACTCAAAATGTTAACTTTTTATATTCACAAGAAAAGATTTTAACAGATTATCAAACCACTACAAACACTAATCTTTTATTAATCCAAGCAGTTTTTATTACTCTTAAAGAAAGTTTAAGAATTTTAGGAGTTCCTTTTTTAGAAAATATGTAGTAATTTTTAAAAAATACTTTATTTTTCATAAAACAATTAAATCCTCAAAAAAGTCTGCAAAGACTTTTTTTATTTTATTAAAAATAAATATTTTAACTTGGAAAACTAAAAAACTAAAAAAAGAAAACCCAAAAAAAACACCCAATAATTAAAAGAAGGAAGTGATTATTTTCATTGATAAAAAACATTTTTTTAAAAACATTTACCAAAATACCAATAAAACCAAAATATTGAAAATTACTTCATTATTAATGAGTTTTTTATTTTTAATATGGTTAAATTTATCAACAATTGGATATTTACATATAAAAAATCATTACAAAAATAAAATCATTTTAAAAGTAGGAGTTAACAACAATTCTGCTCCTAATATTTTTAAAGTTTTAGGACCAAATAAGGGAGCCCCAAAAGCTGTAAACGGTGAATATATAGCAGGTTTTGATATTGATTTAATAAATAATATATCAGAAGAATTAAAAAAAATAGACAAGTTTAAAGATTTAGAATTAGAATTTCATGTTTTTGATTTTGCAGGGCTTCTTAATGCATTAGAACAAGAAACAATTGACATAGCAGTTGCGTCTTTGAGTATTACAGACAAAAGAAAAGAAAAATACGATGTTTCTAAAGCCTATATGCAAACTGGAACTAGCGTGGTAGTAAAAAAAAACAAAAGATTTGATGATTTATTTGATTATTTAAAAAACCAACAAGACCCAAAAAATATAAAAGAAATAAAAATA
>CAMOAP010000004.1 GCA_946577115.1 uncultured Acholeplasmataceae bacterium
GACCTTTTAAACTTCTTTGTTTTATAGGAGCAAAATTAAAATATGTTATAATTAAAATAGGTTTTTATTTACCTTAAATAAAAAATCTTTCCTAACCATACCCAATTACGAAAAAAATATTACATTTCTTATTATCTAATTATATTAAAGAAATTTTTTCGAAGAAAGGCAACAAAAATGAACAAAGATAAAGTTTTTAAATTTATTGACGGACAATTATTTAAAAACATGATTACTAACGGAGCTATCAATTTACAAAATAACTACCAAACCATTGATAATTTAAATGTTTTTCCCGTACCAGATAGAGATACAGGAACTAATATGAAAATTACTATGATGTCGGGTGTTCAAGAAATTAAAAATTTAGAAGCTCGTTCCATAGTAGAAGTATCGCAAGTTTTATCAAAAGCATTATTAATGGGTGCCAAAGGCAATTCAGGCGTTATTTTATCACAATTTTTTGCAGGAATGGCACAAACTTACCAAACAATTAATAAAGAAACTATTGATATTAATGATTTTATCCATTCACTTGAAGGAGGCTACCAAAAAGCTTACCAAGCCATTATAGAACCTCAAGAAGGAACTATTTTAACTGTTTTTCGTGAAGCTGTTAAACAAACACTCAAAGCTAAATCCCAATTTAGTACTATTGAAGATGTTTTATCTAATTTCTTACAAAACGCCAAAAAAACCCTTTCCCAAACAACTGAATTATTAGAAGTCTTAAAACAAGCAGGAGTAGTTGATAGTGGAGGAGCTGGCTTTGTTGAAATACTTAAAGGAATGTTATTATTTTTAAAAGACCAAAAACTACTTCAAGTAAACCAAAATATCCAAACACAAACCACACCTGATAAAATACAAACGTTGGGAAAAGTTAATATCAAATATACTTATTGCACTGAATATATTTTTCAAATCAAAGCATCCCAAGAAAAAAACCTTGATATGAAACAACTTCAACAAGATTTATTACAAATAGGAGATTCTTTGGTTTTGGTTAAAGACCAAGAAATTATAAAAATACATATCCATACCAACAAACCAGAACAAGTTTTAGAAAAACTATTGACTTACGGCACATTAAAGGTAAAAAAAATTGACAACATGAAAGAACAACACCAATCAATTTTAGATCAAAAACATGAAACATTTACTCTACAACAAGAACCTACCTCAGATCAAAATAAACCTTCACACTTACCTAACTCAAATAAAGATCAAAAATATTTTTTTATTGCATTTGTAAATGATCCGAAAAGCGAAAAAGTCTTTGCTGACCTTAAAGTGAATCATATTATAAAACAATCCACTTTTAACCCTACTACTTTTACAAAACTTCTGCAAACAAACAATACCCCAAACATTATTATCCTACCTAATGACGCATCTCTTTTAGAAAAACTTACAACTCAACTAAAACAATTACAAAAAAAAAATCAAGAAATTGTACTTTTACAAACTAAAAACATCGCTCAAGGATACAGTGCTCTTTTAGCTTTTGATAAATCATTGGATTTAGTACAAAATAAAACCATCATGGAAGAAACTATCAAAAACATCCAAACAGGAAAAATTATCTATGCTGATAAAAAAGATACTAAAAACGCATCAAATCAAACTCTTTTAGAAAAAGAATATTTATCCGTTTGGGAAGAAAAAATAATAGCTACTAATAAAGATAAATATCAAGCATTAAAAGCATTACTCCAAAAAATGATTAAACCTAATCAAACTTTTTTAACTGTTTTTTATAATCCTTCATGTACTGATGAAAAAGAATTAAAAAAACTAGAAACTTTCTTAGAAAATAATTACGACCACATTGAATTAGAAACCTTAGAAAGCCAAAATAATGACATTCCTTACATTGTTTCATTAGAATAAAAAATGATCTATAAGATCATTTTAAGCGGATATGACGAAATGGTAGACGTGCATGCTTGAGGGGCATGTAAGAAATATCTTGTGTGAGTTCAAATCTCACTATCCGCACCATTAATTTATTTATTTGAATTAAAATCATTATATTATAATATAATATTAAAAACTTCTTTTTTATAAAAAAGCAGTTTTGTTTTAATGAATCATAATAAATTTGTTCGTTTTGTTTGGGAATAAATATTTCATGGTTTTTGTTGCCTTCAGGATATTCATGCATAATTAATTATAGCGAAGAAAATAAAGCAAAAATAAAAACTATGAAAGCAAGTGAAATAATACTTGAAGAGATTAAAAAAGATGGTTCAAAAGTTAAAACCGAAAGAACACTGATGATGAAAAGAAAATTTACACCTTTTATGGATTAAACAGACTAGGCAAAGGCCAAAAACAAGAATAATAACCAAATGACCTAAAGTATTACGTGAAAAAAACCTTTCGAAAAACGGAACAAACCCTTCTACATAACTGGCAGTAGTTTCAATTATTTCCATACAAAAAAAATATAAAAAAACATAATTTGACAACCATATTTTATTAGATCCCATAAAACACTATATTAGAACTCAACTCAGAAGGCCCACAAAATACCTACTCGAAGAAGATAAAGACTTTTTCATGGCTGAAATTCCATATCCCAATAACAAAGAAAACCAACATGGACATACAATCTTCAATGTGGGATACCTCCACTTCCACCCAGTCAAACAATACATCACCCTATAAACACAGAAACAAACCAAAAAAATAGAAAAGAGAGAAAAATGTTAATTTTTAGATTAAAAAAACAATTATATTTATTCACAATGGTTTTATTTAGTTTTTTAGGATTATTTTTTATAATCAATAATCATCAAGTGATGGCGATGAATAATTTAAATGATGAAAATTCCATAAATAATGAATTTCATAAACTTTATTCAGAAAAAAAAGTATTAATTAATAAAATTTCACATTTGCGCATTTATCACTTAGATGGTGATATAAAATTACAAAAACAATTAGATAATTTAGATAAAAAGATTAAAAATCTTCATCAAAGACTTTCTATTGTTAAAATTTTAAATTATATAAATGAACAAATATGGAATTATTCATATGAACGCAATCAAATAGCGATTCAAATTTTAAGTCGTTCCTTTCAAGACCCTTCAATACAAGAACTTAATGAAAATCATCAACAAATAATTAAAAAGATTAAAAATCTAAGACAACAGTATATCAATTTACAATATAAATTAAATAATGAATTTATTTAAAAAAACAAACCCAAATTAGATGAATGAAAAAAATCTTGTAACCTTATATTAACACATATTATTTTACTTCTTAATAACTTTTTACATAATTATGTGTTTATTATCAAATTATATTTTTAAAACAATTTAAAGGCCAATATTTTAATTTAAAAAAAATTAGCCAACATACATCTTAACTAAGACTCTCATCGAGAGAGTCTTTTTATATACCCAATTTTCAAAAGAAGCAAGAAAATGTAAATAACTAATCTAAACCAAAGAACCTCACATATAAACATCAACAAAAATGCATTAATGCATCATAAATAGGTGTTATCACTGGAAATGATAAATTCAGAACCTTAGAGAACAATTAGTCATTGAAAAAATATTAGGCGTGACTTTTAATTCCAACAAATACAATGAACACAGTAACACAACTGACTAACTAACGCGCAGTTTCTTGGAAAAAACAACTAAATTAAACTTCCTTGATACCATCTTTACGAATGATGAAATCTAAATGTTTTCTGCATCACTTGATAGATATAATTATAAAAAAACACTTTGTTAGAAATCAAATTCCCTTATATATTGCCGAAAAAAACAACATATCCACATTTTGGAATGGTTTTTTTCAATCAAGAAGTGTACAATCCATTTGGACTAGTTTTTTTAACCAATCCTCAACTAGAAAATATCCATGAATACAACAAAATTCAACCCCTAATATTTCTTACAAACCTTTTAAATTGCAAGACACCACCAATAAAATCAACAACTCAATCAATAAAAAAAATTAATGATACAAAAACACAATTATTTAAGAAATATCACTTTTATTCAACCAAATTAAACAATTTTTGAAATCTAACACGGACCAAACTCCTTTACCGTGAGCATGCATTATTGGATAATAAATAATAAAAAATATCTTTTCAATTTATCATTTTCCGTTATAATATAAATGTATTTACTACGACATCAAAAATAATTATTAATTTTTAATATAAAAAATGTTAACACTATTAAGGATCCTATATATGTTTGCGTCGAAGTGCGTATATGTTGGGTCATTTTTGTTATATTAAGCCCACATTAAAAAAGTATAAAAAAAATAGCTATATAAATCCCACTCTCAACAAAAGAAAATATTTATATAACTAACATACGAAAGGATTCATAAATATTCAAATATTCAATTACAACATAGATCAATGTATTTCACAAATAAATGTGAATATGCTATTTTTATTATAAAATTCCTTAAAACTACTTTCAACAATATAATTGCCATTAAAGATGTTAATTTTAGCTTTGGCAATTTATTCAACAATACAGGAATAATTCATTAGTTCCATTTTATCTATCTTTTATATTTTAATCTTTCTTATTTTTTTAGTTTTCCTAGATTCTATTTTTAACATTATTAAAAAAACTAATAAGCAATTAACTCCAACAGTTGGGATTAATAAATATCATTTAGATAAATTACAAAGAAAAATATCTGATTTAGAATATAGACTTCATTTAAAAAAAAAGAAATAATGTTATTAAACTAGTTGAAAGTAAATTATGAAAATTAGTAAACTTAATAAAAAAAGTATTATATTAATAATTGGGGGCTTATTTATTATTGGAGTTATTCTTTTGATAACTCTTCTTTTTTTGTTATTTTTAAAACCAACGAACCCAAACTCCAAACAACAAGAATCATTATCTAATGTTGAAAGTAATAACCAACAAGATAAAACTTATAATAGTATTATTAATAAAATAGAAAAAGAAGTTGATGATTTAACTAAAAAACCAGACCAAAACTTAACACTTAAATATCCGCCTAAAATTTATTATTTTAATTATGGCAAAAAAATTAGAAATATCCAAGAATACGAACAAAATACAGGGATTATGGCTAAATCAACTCATTTTTATGATGATGGTAAAACAATTAGACAAATTAATGAATACAATGATTTCAATTTAATTAAAGAAACTTATTACAATCTAGACGGAAATATTAAAGAAATTAAAACTTATGAAACAGTCGATAAAAACAAATAAATTTTTTATAACCCAGATGGAATTATTAAAGAAATCAAAATATTGTCACAATGAATAAGATAAAAATCAAGTTCAAACTCAATATATTTATGACAATAATAAAGTTGAAAATATAATTGTATTATTAATTAAATTAAAACAATTGAAAAAATTAAAATACTTGAAAAACTGAAAACTCCAAGAACAAGAACAATTCCAATTGAATCCTCAACCTCAAGTTGAAACATAACTTGAATTAAACAATGAAAATAAACAATCAAATAATTATAAAATTAACGAAAAAGACGCCAAGAAAATAATTCCAATAGGCCTTATAGTAATAGCTATTCCACCTCTTGGAATTGTTTCTACTATTTTTGCTGTAATAAATTTTTTACCTTTGTTGATTTAATATAAAAAGAAAAGAGAAATCAAATGTTAAACAAAGTCCAATTAATTGGAAATATTACCCATGATTTAGAAATAAAATATATTGATACTTTTGATGGTCAAATCCCTAAAATTAATTTCAGTATAGCTATTAATAACAAAGATAAAGTGAATTTTATTAATTGTGTCGTTTTTAGAAACCAGGCTGAAAATATGGATAAATATCTCCATAAAGGTTCAAAAGTATATGTAGAGGGTTCTTTATCAATTGAAAAATATACTAATAATGATGGTGAAAATAAAACTTCAACTCAAGTAATTGTTCAAAAAGTTATTTTTTTAGATAGCAATAATAAATAAAATATAGGCTCCTAATTTAATATAGGGGCTTTCGACAGAAAGTATTATATTAATGAAAAAATCTAAATTTAGATTAAATACCAAAGATATTGAAATATGTTATAGTAAATGTCCTTTAAGTAAAGATAAAATCCTTCTTCATATTAAACAATTAATGATATCTCAAAAACAAGAAATTGCATATTTGATTACTAATACTGAAAACCATAAAGATCATAAAGAAATTCATTCTCATTTTTTTGTGCAATTAACTAAACGTTATCAAATTACGAATCCAAGATTCTTGGACATTGAAGGTTTGGAACTGTTCCTTTTTTTCATACAACTTTTTATTTTACAATGACTCTTTAAGACTAAAAATTAAGTAGATAATTTCCTATCTTTTAAAACTAAAGAAATATTTTTTGAATTAAAAAAGTGTCTAAACTGTTTTTGATAATTCTTTAGTTTTAAAAGATATTTTTAAATATTTTATCCTTAATTCATCTAGACCGGGATTTTTATTTAGAACAAATATCATTTATTAAAAGAATATTAAAATAAATATTCATTAAAAAAAAGAAGAGTTGTATGAAGAAAAAGAATTTAGCAATGCATCATATTCTTTTGATTCTTTCAAAACCAACTCTGAAACTAGCAAGATAATAGATGCTATAGATTCACAATTAAACATCATTAATTCCAAAACACCCGATAAAAGAATTAAATCCATTGTGATTGAAGGACCTAGTAGACTCGGTAAAACCGAGTTTATATTAAGTTATTTAACTCACATAAACCTTCACTATAATTATACCAGAGGTGAGTTTAATTTTATTAAAGAAAGTCATAAAAACGCTTATAAAGTAAGCATATTTGATGGCATAAGTATACCTGAAATTAGACGTTCAGGTCTGTTAAAAAATATTATTGGTGGACAAAGAGGATTTGAATAAAATGTTAAATATGCTCCCAAAAGAACAATAGCTGGAAAGAAGTTAAGCATTTTTTTAGTGAACCCTGAGATATCTCATTTGAAAATTATTGTGAATGGTCTCGTGATAAAGGACATAAGTTTCATCAATATATAGAAGATAATTGTATTTGTATAAATGTTTCTGATAAATTATATTAATTTTTATTCCGTATAATATTAATTTTTTTAATCAATTTAGAACTTAATATACCTCTAAAATTTATTATTTTATACCTATATTAAGTTCTAAATTATATTTAAGTATACAAAATTAAATATGAGATGTTTCAATACAAGTAAATATAATTATACGAAGCTTAAGGCGTCCATCCGTGATAAGATTTGAATATCTATTACTCCCCCCCATAAAGTCCCCTTTGGGGATTTAGGGGCTTTTTTTTATATAAAAAAATCGCTAGTGTTTTCCCCAAGTATCCGTCAAACTCTATACTAAAAGGCAAATCTGTGTAAATTTTTCTATTTTATTAAGTATTTAATAACTTATATGCGCCTGGGAAATAACATGTGCCTTTGCGTGACGACGTAAAGGATCAGGTTGGAGATTTTATACAAAATATTCAAATGAAATTAAAAATATGCGCAATAGTTATTAATCAAAATTTAATTACTAAAACTAAAATAGAAAATATTTTAGAAGCTAAAAAAAAGCAATTCAAAATTATGCCTATATTTTACATGATAAAGATACTTACCAAAATAAAAAAGAAGCTCAATCGAATGGTAAAAAAGTATGAGATTTAAAAACTCCTCAGGGGCATATATATTTAAGATTTAATTATTAACATGATACAAAACATATCGCTCAATGGTTTAATTACTGGGGATAATTTTGTCTCCAAAATAAAAGGAAGATTCAGTGATGAATTAATGTATATGATTCATGCTAATCATTCTGATAAACATCAATATGATGAAAAAGCAGTATTTAGTAATTTTGATAAAAAAATTGCGGCCAACAAGATATTTTTAACAGAAAATATAAAATGGATGCTCGCTTAAAAGAAATCATAGATAAAATTGCATCTGGAGATATTAAAGAATATAATATTACAAAAAGAAATTAAACCTGAAGAAAATAATATTTGGAATGCAGCAATCAAAAGAGCATTTGAATATAGAATGAGAGATTTAAGGGGGATGGAAAGATAAATGGAATGTATTTTTTTTATTATTCGTATAAGTGGTTCTGGAAAAACTACTCTTGCAAAAAATAGCCAAAGACAACAATTATCAAACTTATATTTCATCTGGTAGTAATGATGTTTTAGATGACTTGCGTTCTAATTGTTTAGGTTTGTTAGATCTATTAAAAATGTTAGATAATAATACTGCATCATCAGTTAAGAGTCGTTATAAAAATAAAGTATTAGAATGTAAATTAATTATTATTACTGTTAAAAGCATTGATGATTTCTTTGAAGATATTTTTAAAGATAAAGATGAAAGTATTATTCAATTAAAACGTCATTGTACTTATCATATTACTTTAGATTCAAAATATATTTCTTATAGCGTTGGTAATCCCTTAAAAATACAATATGATATTGTTGACAAAAAACCAAATACTTTATTAAACCAGTTTCAAATAAAAGAATTAAGTCATCGAGAGGCCAAAGATTATTTAAAAAAGATTTAAATGATGATTTTTTAATAATTTGTATGTTTATTTATCTAGTTTTGCTGTTATAATAGAAATGTATTTATCTGATAAAAAATATTATTATTTAATTTTGATATAAAATAAATGTTAAAATAATTAATGACTTTATATTATACGTTAGTCTAATAGCGTATATGTAGAGTCATTTTTATTATCCAAAAACCACATTAAAAAAGTATAAAAAAAATAGTTATGCAAATCTCTTATCTCACCAAAAGAAACAATTTATATAACTAATAAGAAAGGATTCATAAATATGCAAATATTTAACTACAACATAGACCAATTCATTTTTAAAAGAAATTATATTTTATTCTTATTATAACATTTCTTAAAACCATTTTCAATAATATAATTGCCATTAAAGATGTTTATTTTTATTTAGGTAATTTATTAAACAGTACAGGAATAATTATTAGTTGAATTTTTTCTTTATTTTACATTTGGATTTTTATTACCTTTTTAGTTTTTATCAGTTCTATCTTTAACATTATAAAAACAATTATAATATGGTTTTTATTCCTATTTAAATTATTAATTATATGTATTATCAAAATAATAAATAAACTAATTCCTAAATCATCAATTAAACCACCAACCCCAACTAATAAAATTAATCAATATGATTTAATCAAATTACCAAGAAAGATAAATGATTTAAAATATAGGCTTAATTTACAAAAAAAGACAAAATGTGATTAAACCAGTTGAAAATAATTATAAAAAAAGTAGGTAAATAAAATTGAAAACAGATAATCAAACAAAATTAAAAAATATGATCTTTATCATTTGGGGTTTATTGATTTCCCTAGCTGTTATTGGTCTTTTAATAATTTTATTATTAGCTATTAAACCTCAAACTAAAACTGATACCGCATCAGAACAACAAACCTATAATATTATTTTTAATAAAATTCAAAAAGAAGTTGATAAATTAAACCAACCACCAAAATCTAATCTTAAATATCCAAATAAAATAATAAATTTATCCAATGGATTGTTAGAAATTACAGAATATAACCAAGATACAGGTAAAAAACTTAAAGAATCTACAAATAAAAGAATTAAAGTTATTGTATTTGATGAAAATGAAAAATATTCCAAAATTGATGAATATGACTTAAAAAAAGGATTAATTAGACAAACTTTTTACAACCCAGACGGAACTGTTAAAACCACTATAAATAAGTAATAATGAATAAAAAAAGAAAAATTATATTTATAATTTGGGTTATCTTTATCTTAACAATTCTTTCAATCCTTTTATTCTTTTTAGGTTTAAGATTACCTAAATTGCATAAATTAAAATTATAAACTGAAAATCAAG
>CAMOAP010000005.1 GCA_946577115.1 uncultured Acholeplasmataceae bacterium
CCCAATTAGGTTGTATTTATTGTTCTTCTTTAAAACTGATATTGTTTGGTTTGGTTGTTTTTAGGTGATTAAAGGCGAATAGATATTTATTATTAGTTCATTGATTGATGTTTGTTTGTGGAAGTTGCGTAAGTAATGAAGTCATAACCAAAATCTTTGTAATTATTTATTGCTTTTATTAATCCTAAAATACCTTCTTGATATAAATCCTCTTTAGTTAAAAATTTAGGGTAATATTTAAATTGATAAAATAGTTTTTTACCAAAGGTAAATGCAGTTTGATTAATTGATTACGAATTTCTAAATTCTTTTTATTTTTTAAAAAATCTTTAAATAATTTTTCTCTTAATATTTAATTCCTCTCTAAAAACATTTTTAGAAAAGATGTGAAATTATTTTTTAGTCTTGTAAACAAAAAAGACTAACTTAATGGTTAGTCTTAAAGAGTTTGTAAAAAGTAAAAAAGTTGCTCAACTTTTGGAACATACCAATTAAACCAAGAAGTTAAAAAGATTTTATAAAAATATAAAAAAAGACACTCTTAAATATTAGTGATAAAAACTCAGGGTTTATTAATCAAAATGAAGTTTATGCTTTGGAAGAAGAACAACTGTGAAAAGCCAAAAAAGAAAAACAAATACCACAACAACCAAATAAAAAGTAAAAAAAATAAAAGAGACTTTTTAGAGCTCTTTTTCATTATATACAAAAAGGAGTTATCAAAAATCAAAAAAACAAATTAGGATTTGCTGTAATATCATATTTTTTAACAGCTTGAGTAATTTGATTCTGATAATAAGCAGCAATTCCTATCATAGCAGCTTGATCAGTACAATATTTTAAACTAGGAAAAATAACTTCCAAGTTAAAAAAAGATGTCATAAACTTTTGTCTTAAACTAGAATTAGAAGCCACTCCACCAGTAACAATTAATTGTTTAACAGAATATTTAGTTAAAGCTCTTTTGGTTTTTTCATATAAAACATCAATAACACTGGCTTGAAAAGAAGCGCATAAATAAGGAATGTTGATATCCTTTAGATTTTGTTTCATCACTAAATTTACCAAACTACTTTTTAATCCTGAAAAACTAAAATTAAGATTATCATTTTTTAAATAAGGACGTACCAAATGATAAGTGTCTTTTCCTTGTTGAGCTAATTGATCAATAAAAGGTCCTCCAGGATAAGGCAAATTAAGGTTTTTAGCAATTTTATCATAAACTTCTCCTACTGAATCATCAAGAGTAGTACCCAAAGGTTTGATTTGTAGATGACCTGTAAGATAAAAAAGATCGGTGTGGCCTCCAGAAACTAAAAGAACTAAGGCAGGAAATTTAATTTCATGTTCTATTTGAGCAGAATAAATATGCCCTAATAAATGATTTACTCCTAAAAGAGGCTTTTGATAAGTGTAGGCAAAAACATTAGCGGCGTTAATGCCCACTAACAAAGAACCTACTAAACCCGGTCCTTGGGTAACTGCTACTAAATCAATTTCTTGGGGTGTGAGATGTGCTTCTTTAAGGGCTTGTTGTAATGCCAAAGTCATAAATTGAATATGTTTTCTGGAAGCTATTTCGGGGACTACTCCACCAAAAATTTGATGATCTTTAATTTGGGAAAAAACCACATTAGAAAGTACTTTTTTACCATTTTGAGTAACTGCACAACTCGTTTCATCACAACTAGTTTCGATTGATAAAATGTTCATATAATTTCCTTTTTATAATTTTATTTTTACATTAATGACTGATAGTTTAAAATAATTAAATTGTCTAAAAAATGAAAAAGTTAGAAATTTTTAACATATAAAGATGAGGAATATTTAATTTAGGTTTTTTATAAATATGATTATCAAAAAAACAAAATATCTAAATCAATAGTACGCGGTCCCCATAATGCCAGGTGTTTGCTTTTGAGCTTCATTGCTATAAATAATAAAAAATCTAAAAAAATAAAGGGGATAAGGTAGTTTTGATTAGAACAGCAGTTAAAAATAAATGTTAGTCTGTTTTTTCAAAGGAAGAATTGCATACAAAGTAGAAAATTTCAAAACTTTGCATTGAGGATGCAAATTAATAATTTTTAAAAAAGTTTGTAAATTATTATTTTTAGCTCTAAGATTATTACCAAACCTTATGGCTGCTATATTGTTATTAAGTTTCATTGTGTTATACATTATTTATTAGGGCCTAATTGTAAAAAATAAAATTGGTCTTGTAAGTGATTAGAAAGTTTTTTGGGATTTCTGCCTGTATTCATAATACAAATAACTACATTTAATTAAGTAATTGTTTGTGTCATTTTAGGATTTTGTTGCAAGCTACCAAACATTATTGATAATATGAGATCCTGCTTTAATGTCTAATTTAGCAGTTTGAAAATGATCAGTATCAACAGAGATAATGGTTTAGGGTGGCATGATAATTCTTTAATAACAGGCAAAATGAGGTTTTAAATTTAGTGCAAACAAATAACATAAATTTAATTTTGCGGTTGTAAGCCAGTTTCCATATTTTAGGATGTTCGGAATGGAAATTAATTATTTGATTGTTAAGTTCCATTGTAAACTTTTTAGTCTTTATTTTTATATTTTTTAATTTGAAGAATTGGAATAAAAAATATTTTACTAAAAGAAATTTTTATTGTTAAAGAGAGTTACCAAAAGAAACAAAAAATGTTTTTTCATTAATTCATTTTATAAAAAAATAATAAGGTTAGTATTTTTATTTTATTAATATAGATATTTTTGTAATAAATTAATCTTTTTCTAAATAAATATCAAGGGAAAAAAGAAAAGACCGTGCTGATACGGTCTTTGCTTATTTGAAAAATTAAGTATTGAAATAAATAAGCAATTTATATAATTTAAAATTTTAAAGGAGTTTAAAATTAAAAATAGTCATAACTTGCAAATCACAAATGATAAAAATAGAAAAACAAAATTATGGTTTTTCTATTTTATATGTTATGGGCAATTTTTTTTCTTTAGTTTGGTATTCAGAAGGAAAAACTTTAGAAGCCAAAACAGTAAATTGAACAATAATTTTTTTTAAATTACCGTTTTTATCAATAATAACTGGTTTGTTATTTTTGTCATAAGAAACCAAACTTGCTTGGGGTTGATCTTGGTATCTCCACGAAATATGAACATTAAAAAAATCTTTTATTGGGTCGTTTGAAGCAAGTTTTTCAAAAAAATAATCAATATCTAGTTTGTTATTTTTCCCGTTTACAAAAGTTGATTTGTCATTTTGAGTTTTTAGAGTAGCTTCTTGTTCAAAAATAATTCTATCTGTTTGTTCTGTTGTCATTAAAAAACTATATGCTGCGGGAACTAAAAATTTTTTATTGGTGTCGTGAAGATCTATGGGTTTGGAAACTAACAATTCTGCAGGAGCAGCAATTTTTAATCCAAAATTACTATCTTTTTTTAATGTATGCCAACCTTCTATAGCATAAGCGATAGTTGTAATAAAAAAAAATAATACTAAAATCAAAAGTATTTTTAAAAAAAGTTTTTTTCTTTGGTAAAATATAGACACTTATTTGGTTCTTTCTAACATCAAGGATAAAAAATATAATGTAACTAAAAATATAGCTACAATTTTATTGTATCTTAAAATAGCCAAAAAGATAATCAAAAAAACATTTAAATAATTTTTTTAAAGGTGCATTTTTAAAATTTTTGGGATAAAAAGTTATTTTAAACAAAATCCGGGAATTAAAAAAAATGCAATTATAAGTTAATCTGTAATTTCGTTAAGATAAAATCCAAATCCTTTATAGCCAATATGAGCTGCTACTACAGGAGAAATAGCACCATAAAGAGTAGCTTTAATTTTCGGATTGGCTAAGTTTTTGATTTGTGCTAAAAGTTCTTTGGCATCTTTGTCATCGTCTACATAAATAACTTGAATATCAAGTTTATTATCTGTAGTTTTGTATTCTAATATTTTTTTAAGACAATATTTAAAACAGTTTTTTAAGTTTCTTACTTTTTTTTCTATTGATAACACTCCTTGTTGAAATTTTAAAATGGGGTGTATTTTCAAAAGATTACCCATTAAAAATCTAAATTTAGAGATACGCCCATTATAAGCCAATATTTTTAAATTATTAATAGTGCATAACAAAAAACCTTTTTGTTTTTCTTCATTGATTTTATCAATGATTGTTTGGGTGCAAACATAAGGGTTTTGCGTAAGCCAATCATTAATTCTTTGTAAGAAAAAATAAACTCCAGGGCCAATATTTTGAGTATCAATAACAGTAATATTGGGATTGTTAAGCTTTTTTTTAGCTAAAAGAGCACTATTATTAGTACCACTTAGTTTACTGGATAAAGTTAAACAAATAACGTGTTTATATCCTAAGTCAAATTGTTCCTGAAAAGCTTTAATAAAAAGCTCTGGATTGGGTTGGCTGGTAGTTACTTTTTGTTTGTTTTCAATAAAATTTAATAAAGTATTATTATCAATAGTGCCATCCATATAGCTAGTTTCTCCAACAATTAATGTTAAAGGCACTACTGAAATATCTTCAAAAAAATTTTTGCCATAAGTATTTCCGCAAGTAGAATCAACTACGATGCCTAATTTTCGTTTATTCATTTATTTGTTTCCTTTTCGGCTTTGATTGGTGGATTTGGGGTTTGAGGTTAGTGGGGATTATTTTATTTTATCAAATTGGGTTGTATTTTATTTATTTTTAATTTTTATTTTAA
>CAMOAP010000006.1 GCA_946577115.1 uncultured Acholeplasmataceae bacterium
ATTTTAAATAGTTCAGGTATAATAATTCAATTTATTTTATCTATTTTTTACATTTTAATCTTTATCACATTTTTAGTTTTTATAGGTTCTATCTTTAACATTTTCAAAACAATAATAAAATGGATTTTATCCCCATTTAAATTAATCTCATGGATGATTGCTAAAATTATTATTTTTTTTATCCTTAAAAAAACCAATAAACAACCAACTCCAACAGTTGGAATTAATAAATATCATTTAGACAAATTACAAAGAAAAATATCTGATTTAGAATATAAACTTAATTTACAAAAAAAACAAAATGTTATTAAACCAGTTGAAAATAAATATCAAAAAAGAGGTTAAGTTATGAAAACCAATATTCAAAAAAAATCAAAAAATCAAATCTTTATCATTTGGGGTTTATTTATCAGTGGAGTTATTCTGGTTATTTTAATAATTTTATTATTAGCTATGAAACCCCAACTTAAAACTGATACTCAAAATCAACCTACTTTAACCTCTAAAACTAACTCTCAACAAGAACAAGAAACTTATAATAGACTTATGAATAAGATAGAAAAAGAAATTGATAGTTTAACTCAACAACAACAAACCCCATTACTTAAATATCCCAAAAAAACAACACATTACCCTAATGGATCTATTTTAGAAATTGCAGAATTTAATCAAGATACAGGTAAAAAAATTAAAGAAACTGAATACGATAAAGATACAGGTAAAATAATTAAAGTCGTTGATTTTGATGAAAATGGAAAATGGTCAATAGTTCATCGTTATCATAAAGATACAGGAAAATTAACTAGGGAAACTTTTTACAACCCAGACGGAACTATTAAAGAAACAAAAACTTATTAATTATGCATAAGAAAAGAAAAATTATATTAAAGATTTGGATTATCTTTATTGCAATTATTATTTTAATACTATTATTCTTTTTAGGTTTGAGATTGCATAAATTACCTAAATTAAAACAACTAAAAACTGAAAATACAGTTGAAACCCAATCTCAATATCAAACTCAATATATTCATGACCCTAAAAAAGTTCAAGATATTATTAAATCATTAATTAAGTTAAAGCATTTAAAAGAATTAAAACAACAACAAAAACAAACCCAAAAGCAAGAACAAACTGAATATCAAGATGATAATGAATATATCTATGATAATCATTATTTATATGACCCTAAAAAAGTTCAAGATATTATTAAAGATATAGGGGTTGTAAGTTTAACTATTGGTGTAGGTGTTACTAGTTGTATAGTTTTAGCTCCTATTTTTGCATCTGTAGGCCCAATAGCAGCTCCTATTGCTTTGTTTGTTTAATCAAAAAAAGAAAAGAGAAATCAAATGTTAAATAAAGTACAATTAATCGGTAATATCACTCATGACCTAGAACAACAATATATTAATACTAATGAAGGTCAAATTCCTAAAGTTAATTTCCAATTAGCAGTTAATAATAAAGATACAACCCAATTTATTCCCTGTGTCGTTTTTCGTAATCAAGCTGAAAACATGGATAAATATCTACATAAAGGTTCAAAAGTATATATAGAAGGAACGTTGTCAATTGAAAAATATATTAATAACGAAGGTGAAAACAAAACCGCTACTAAAGTAATAGTTCAAAGAGTTATCTTTTTAGATAATAAAAACCAATAAAATAAATGCCCCTAATTTAATTAGGGGCTTTATATAGAAAGTAGTATATCAATGAAAAAAACTAAATTTCAATTAAATACCAAAGATATCTTTTTAACTTATTCCAAATGTCCTTTAGGTAAAGATAAAATCCATCATCATATTAAACAATTAATGATATCCAAAAAAAAAGAAATCTCATATATCATCTCAAATACCGAAAACCATCAAGACCATAAAGAAATTCATACTCATGTTCTTTTTCAATTAACTAAAAGAATAAATATTAAAACCGAAAGATTCTTTGATATTGAAGCTTTCCATCCTAAAATTGAAAATGCTCGTGATATCGAAAAATCAATTGACAATATAAAAAAAGATGGTGACTTCATTGAAGAAGGAACCCCAAGACATAAAAAATATGTTCGTCAAAATCAAAAAGAAGAACGTAAACAATTAATCTATGATGAAATATTTAGATTGAAAAATGAATATTATCATGATGAAAAATTAACTTTAAATCAAGTTAAAAAAACTCTTGATGAATTCATAATTAATTTAGATCGTGATTATTATTTAGAACAAATAGATTTAATTGAAAAAATCCTAAAAAAAAAGTTCATCAAACAATCAGAAGATTTGCTTGAAGAACTTGAAAACGAAACTAAATCATTTTTTAGTTTTGATACTTTTAAAAATAACGATACTACCCAAGAAATTAAAATGGCTATAAAGGAAGAAATGAATTCTGAACATCGTCCTAAATCCATTGTAATTGAGGGTGCTAGTAAACTTGGTAAAACCGAGTTTATTATTAGTTATTTAAATAATCAACGAGTACAATTTAATTATATCAGGGGTTCATTAGATTTTAACAAAAATAGCTATAATGATAGGTTTAAAATTGATGTTTATGATGATATTAGCATATCTGATATTAGACGTGCTGGTTTATTAAAAAATATTATTGGTGGACAAAGAGGATTTATAGTTGATGTTAAATATTCACCTAAAAGAAAATTATCTGGTAATAAATTATCAATCTTTTTATGTAATGAAGATATTAGTTTTTCAGAATGGTGTAAACTAGAAGAATCTTGTGGTGGTAAAGAACATAAATATATTAAAAAAAATTGTATCTTTATAAATGTAGATGATAAATTATATAATGAATCTTAAGATAATTATTTGTGATAAAAAAACAAAACACCGACAAAACTTTAAATTGAAAAGCAATTGTGTACCCTTTTTTTCAATTTTACTAGGTATTTACTTACTTTTGCGCGCATGGGCGATAACATTGCCCCATGCGCTTCCTTAGTGTTTTCCTATGTTTTTAAATTTGCTCAGATTGGGTACACATTGCAATGTGTACCCTTTTTTAATCAATGTGTACCCTTTTTTAATCAATGTGTACCCTTTTTTAATCAATGTGTACCCTTTTTTAATCAATGTGTACCCTTTTTCATTTTTCCCCTCGCGCCTTTGCTGTGAGCATCAGCAAAGGAGTAGCGAGAAAAAACGAACCCAACGCCTTTGCGTGAAGACGTAAAGGAGTAGGTTGGAGAGTCCATAATTATAATAAAAATATTATAAAATAATGTATTCAACTTATCATTTTTTGATATAATATAAGTGTATTGACTGCAACACTTTATAATAAATAATTATGATTTAACATTTTTATATGTTAAAATTATTAATGACCTTATATATACGTATGTTGCAGTCCGTATATGTAGGGTCATTTTTGTTATGTAAAGCCCACATTAAAAAAAAGTATAAAAAAAAATAGCTATATAAATCTCATCTCGGCAAAAGAAACGATTTATATAACTACCACGAAAGGATGCATTATTCATGCAAATATTCAATTTAACAACAAATCAATTAATTGATAAATTAATTGCCTTTGTTACTTATATTATAACATTTCTTAAAACCACTTTTAACAATATTATTGCCATTAAAGATGTTGATTTTCATTTAGGCAATATTTTAAATAGTTCAGGTATAATAATTCAATTTATTTTATCTATTTTTTACATTTTAATCTTTATCACATTTTTAGTTTTTATAGGTTCTATCTTTAACATTTTCAAAACAATAATAAAATGGATTTTATCCCCATTTAAA
>CAMOAP010000007.1 GCA_946577115.1 uncultured Acholeplasmataceae bacterium
TTTGAAAAATATTTTTCAAAAGAAAAACAATATAAAAATATTCAAAATTATTACATTGTCAACTATTTCTATGTTTTTAATATGGTTACATTTTTCAGTATTTGGATGGCATTTTTTAACCAAAACAAAAAACCAAAATCATCCAAAATATTCAAAAACTTTAAAAGTCGCAATGACCAATAATTCTATTCCCAATGCTTTTAAAGCTACAAATCAAAAAAAAGCTATAAAAGATATTAATGGCGAATATATAGCAGGATTTGATATAGATTTAATCAATGATATAGCTGAAAGATTAGAGTATAATTTAGAAATTCATGTCTTTGATTTTGCAGGAGTTCTAACTGCCTTAAAACAAGGAGATGTGGATTTGGCAATTACAACTTTAAGTATTACAAACGAAAGAAAAGAAAAATTCATCATTTCTAAAGCCTACACACAAACTGCAACAAGCATGGTAGTAAGAAGAAAAGATGACAGATTCAAAAAGATAGTTGAAAATAAAAAAATAGAATATGACGACTTTTGCAAAGTTTTAAAAGAAAAAGGCACGCCTCAAAAACCAATTAAATTTGTAACAGTTACGAACGCTGCTGCAATCAAAATGATTGAAAACGAAATAATAAATAAAGATGATATCAAATCACATATTAAAAAAAACAAAGAATTAACTAGCCCTCCCGAATGTTTTCAAGATGTTTTACAAGGAAAATCAGATATTTTTGTAATAGATAGTTATTTGGCTAGATGTGCTTTTCAAAAAGAAGATGACTTAGTATATTTTGATATGAACTCAGATGATCCAAAATATTCTATTTGTCCTCAAGGTTTAGGGATATTTTTTCCTAAAGGAGAAAAAGAAACCCAAAGCCTAGAATTAAAAGCAAAAATAGATAAAATTTTATACGATTTAAAATTAGTTGCACAAGATGAAAACAAAAATTTAAAAGACATCAAAGACTTAAAGGAAGAATGTAAAAAATTACCAAAAGGAAAAAAAAAATACAACAAAATATACAACCAAATAAAAACAATAGAAAGTGAATCAGAAACAAGATTAAAAACAGTTTTTAACAACCACAAATACATACTTTCTAAAAGTACTACTTGGCATCAAATCAAAGAAACTTTTACATCTTATCTAGAAGGACTAAAAACTACTTTAATTTTAGCCATTGATAGTCTTATTATTGGCTTTTTATTAGGAACTTTATATACTTTAATTAAAAACTCTCAATCCCATAATAAAATAATATCTAACATCAATAAAGGAATAACTTATTTTTTAGATACTTTATTTTTTATTTTAAAAGGAATTCCTGTAGCTGCCCAAGCAATGCTTGTTTTTTACGGTATTGGTTATCTTTGCAAAGATCTTTTTGAAATTAAACGTTTGTATGCAGGGCTTTTTGTTTTAGTAATGAATTCTTTATCCAATATTACTATAATTTTAATGCAAAATATTAAATGCTTAGATAAAGGACAAATTGAAGCCGCTCATTCTTTGGGGATGACACACAAGCAAGTTTTTCTCTCTATTATTTTCCCCCAAGTTTTAAAAAAGTCATTACCTTTTATTGTCCAACAATTCATCACAAACATTAAAGATAGTTCTTTTTTGGCCATTATAGGAATTACCGAACTTTCTTGGCAAGCACAAAGCAATATAGGAGCTACCTTTAATCCAATCTGGCCTTTTGTGATGATCTCTTGTTTTTATTTAAGTATCATTAGTATTGCTAATTCATTAAACAAAATATTTACTAAAAATATAATTCATAAATAAATGATTTTCTAGGTTTTAACAACTAAACCTGATAAAAGACCATTAGCTAATGTGGTCTTTTTTTGGTGGCGCGTGCGTGTAAATATTATTTTAAAAATTTTAACACCAAAAAGCTTAAAAATGCAACTACCAAAATATCAATTTAGCAACCATCATCAAAAAAATAAGTTTTGAGGAAAAAAAACAAAAATTAAAATAAAACTGATATAATATATAAGTATGATATTTTTATCATTGAAAAATAAAAAGCTGATGTGGCGGAATGGTAGACGCACTTGACTCAAAATCAAGCGAGCAATACTCATGTCGGTTCGAGTCCGACCATCAGTACCATTAATTTATTTTTATTTATAATTGCATCTATGCAAAAAAATAAAACAAATAAAAAATTACATGAATTTCATGTTTTTTTATTTGTTTTATTTTTTAAAAAACGATTTTAAAAAAACGATTTTGATTTCTTACCTCTTTTACAAATCAACTGTTAGGTGGTATTTATTGTGTCTACTCATTCATTTAAAAATTTTATCGAAAAAAAAGGTTTTTGCAAAAAATATTTTCAAAATCCTCAAGTAAAAAAAATATCAGTTTCCCAAAAAAGCCTAAAATGGGTTCTACAAATCACATTTAAACATTTGCCTTTGGTTTGTGATTTAGAATTTTTTTTAGAACAATTACTCCAAGAATTAACTATTTTATGGAAAAAACAAGATCAAAACAAAACTAATTTACCCCAAATTGAATACCACATAAATTTTGAAAATTGGGATTATCTAGAATCTTTAGCAGAAAGTTATTTTAATTATATTATAACCCAAGCCAGTTTAAAAAAAAAATATCATGATTTAGATTATTTTATAATTCAAAATCACCAAGTGAATTTTAAAAATGGCAAATTTATCATTTTTGTAAATCCTAATGCATTTAAATGTTTAAACAAAAAAATGTTACTTCTTCAAGAGTTTTTTTCTAAATTTTATGGTTTTAAAAATGAATTTATCTTATCAACAGATAGAAAAATTGATATAAATAGAAAAAAAAACACAAATATTAAAATCGAAGAGTCGCAACAAAATCCAAATCATCAAACCAACTCTAACGAACAAAATCAAGAAAAAAATCTAAATAACGAAGAAAAACAAACTTCTCAAACAGAACAAAAAAAACAAGTAAAAACAACACCCCCAACAACAAAATATAATTATAATAAAGGAGATTATAATAGCAATTCTAAAATAACAACTAAAAAAACAAAAATAAAAGACCTTCCTAAAAATAAAAAAGAGCTTGAAGAATTCAACTTACAAAACCCCAATACTTATGTAATTGTTGAAGGTTTTTTGGCTCATCCTATTAAAGAAGTTAATTTTCAGTATTCTTATTTAAAATTTGTTATAGAAGAACATGGCAATGATTTTTCTATCGAAAATAAAGATGCTATTTTAATTCAAAAAAAAGTTTCCAAAGATGAAAAAGAACAATTTTTAAAAGCTAATTATAAAACTGGACAATTATTTAGAATCACAGCTATAATTAATTATAGTGCTTGGGAAGATATTTATTTAATGATGGCACAATACGAAACCTTAGAATCAGATTCAATTTCGCCTTCATTAATCCGCAAAGATTTGGGTTTTCAAGGGAAAAAAAGAATTGAATTTCACACTCACACTAAAATGTCTAATTTAGACGCCATTAGCAGTGCTAAAGAATATTTACAAATAGCAGAATCATGGGGACACGAAGCGATCGCTTTTACGGATCATGACGGCATTTATGCTTATCCTGAAATTAATCAACATTCCAAAAATAAAAAAATCAAACCTATTTATGGAGTGGAAGTGGATTTTATTGAAGAAAAATCTATTTATATCACCAACCAAAAAGAAGATAATTTAGAAAAAGATTTTGTTTTAAAAGAAGCTACTTATGTAGTTTTTGATTTGGAAACTACCGGATTATCTAATGTTCGTGACAAAATTATTGAAATCGCTGGAGTAAAAATTAAAAACGGAAATAAAATAGACGAGTTCCAAAAATTTATTGACCCACAACAAAAACTAACCAAAACTATCACCAATATTACCAATATTACGGATGAAATGCTTCAAGGAAAACAAACAATTAACCAAGTTTTGCCACAATTTTTATCTTTTGCCAAAGACTGTGTTTTAGTGGCTCACAACGCTTCTTTTGATGTTAATTTTTTAAAAGAAAAAGCAAAAGAATTAAAAATATCTTTAGAACCGAAACCTATTATTGATACAATGGCATTGTCTCAAAGTTATTTTAGCAATTTTTTAAAATATTTTTCTTTAAAAAGATTAGCAAATTTTTTCAAAGTTAAATTAGAAGACCATCACCGTGCACTTGCGGATGCCACTGCCACAGCAGAAATTTTTATCAAAATGATTGATCAATTAGCAGATCCAATCAAAGATCCCAAAGATAAACAAGTAATTAATTTTTTTGACTTAAAAGAAAAAATCGATCCCAAATACGAAAGACCTTATCACATCAATATTTTAGTGTCTAACCAAACCGGTTATCGCAATCTTTTTGAACTTTTAAGCAACGCTTTAACTAAAGATTTTAACAAAAGCCCTCGTGTTTTAAAATCTAATTTAGCCAAATTAAGACAAGGTCTTTTAGTAGGAAGTGGTTGCATGAATAGCAATATTTTTGAAATAGCTCTCAATCAAAATATTTTCCAATTACAAAAAGCTATTGCTTTTTACGATTACATCGAAGTACAACCTCCCCAAGCTTATAAACATTTAATTCATGATTTAGGCAAAAAAGGGCTTCAAATAATTGAAACTACTCTCAAAACAATAATAACAGAAGCACAAAAACAAGCAAAAATAATAATTGCCACCGGAGACGTTCATTATATCCATCCTTGGGAAAAAGATTATCGCGAAATTTATATTAGTGCCAAAATGGTAGGAGGCGGCTTACACAAATTATCTAAATACGAAAATAAAAACTTGCCAGAAAACCACCTTTTAACTACCCAAGAAATGATAGATGCATTTACATTTTTAAAGGATGAAAACTTGATTTATCAAATTGTAATTACAAATACTCATTTGCTGAATTCCCAAATTGAAAAAATCAAAGCTTTTTCTTCGGAACTATTTTCTTTCAAAGATGATGCTTTCAAAAAAAACTTACAAATACCAAGCATTAAAGAAGAAATTAAGCGTTTAGTTGATGCAAAAGTTAAACAAATGTACGGATCAACTCCCCACCCTTTAATTAAAGAAAGATTGGATAAAGAGTTAAAAAGCATTATCGGAAAGACAAAAAACGCAATATCTAATCAAAATATTGCTCCTGTTTATTATTTATCACATTTATTAGTTAAAAATTCTTTGGAAAAAGGTTATTTAGTAGGATCACGCGGTTCAATTGGTTCTTCTTTAGTAGCAACCATGTTAGAAATTACCGAAGTAATTCCGTTAAGACCACATTATTATTGCCCGCAATGCAACTACACTATTGTCCAATTAAAACCCGAAGAAAAAAAACAATACCACAACCCAGAAGATAAAAAACACCACAACGAGCTTGATAAGGTTTTTTCAGGTTATGATTTGCCAAACATGCCTTGTCCCAAATGCGATACCCAATTCAAAAAAGACGGCCACGATATTCCTTTTGAAACTTTTCTAGGTTTTGAAGGCCACAAAACTCCTGATATTGATCTAAATTTTGCAGGCGATTACCAAAGCCAAGCCCATAATTACATTAAAGAATTATTAGGAGAAAAGCACGCTTTTAGAGCAGGAACGATCCAGACTGTTGCGCAAAGAAACGCTTATGGTTATACAATGGGTTTTGTAGAAGAAAAACAAAAACAATGGCGCAAACAAAAAATAGCCCAAATTGCTCACAAAATCGAAGGTGTTAAACGTTCTAATGGACAGCATCCAGGAGGAATCATTGTTGTACCACCTGATCGCAGCATTTATGAAGTAACTCCTGTCCAATATCCAGCTAATGACACGAATTGGAAAACTACTCATTTTGATTATCACTCTTTTGAGCAAAATCTTTTTAAATTAGATATTTTAGGACATGATGATCCTATGATGATTAAATTTTTGATGGATTATGTTAAAGAAAATTCAGGTAATTTCCCTTTTACAAGAGCCCAAGATATTCCTGTAGATGATCCCGAAGTTTATAAATTATTTTCCAACAAGTTCGAAATTGATTCTTCTGTAAATCCAAGAAAAAAAATCACTATTGATTCTTTAGGTATTCCTGAATTTGGAACTATTTTTGTCAAACAAATGTTAAAAGATTTAACAATCACTAAACAAAATTCAAAAAAACAAACCATTAAAATTAATTTTGCTGCTTTAGTAAAAATTTCAGGACTTTCACATGGAACTGATGTTTGGAACCAAAACGCTAGAGATGCTATCAACAAAACAGGTAAGTTTGCAAAATACAAAAATAAAACCATTTCTTTTGATGATATAATTGGTTGCCGCGATGATATAATGTTGCAACTACAAGAAAAAGGGCTTGATCCTTTAAAAGCTTTTGATATTATGGAATTTATCCGCAAAGGCAAACCTCAAGATGATTTTCAAACATGGAACAAATACCAAAAAGAAATGAAAGACAAAGTAGAAGCTTGGTACATCGATTCTGCCGCTAAAATTAAATATTTATTCCCTAAAGCGCACGCAACTGCTTATGTTATTATGGCTTTGAGAATTGCGTGGTTTAAAATTCATGCACCATTAGCTTTTTATAGTGGTTATTTTTCTAAAAGAACAGAACAATTCGACCACCAAACCATGATTAGTAACGATATAAAAATTATTAAAGACAAGTTAAATAAGCTTGCAGAATTGAAAAAAAGCAAAAAGATTAAAGCCAAAGAAGATGCTTTAATCAATACTTTAAAAATCGCCGAAGAAATGGTGCATCGTGGTTTTAAATTTTTAACTGTTGATTTTAATAAATCAGATGTAAGTATTTTTAAAATAGAAGATGGTAGATTTTTAAGGATGCCATTGCTTTCGCTTGATGGTTTAGGTTTAATTGCTGCTAATAAAATTGTAGAGGCTCGTCAAGAAAAACCATTTACGAAAGTGGATTTTGCCACTCGTTCTAAAATTAACAAAACTATTTTAGCCAAAGCAAAACAAGAAAATATTTTAGATTCTTTAGAAGATGAATGAAATTAAAAAAACGAATAATAAATAAATTTGGTTCCATCCACAAAAATATTAAAGATGATTCCGCTATAATAAATCATTTTTTTAAAAAAATAAAAAA
>CAMOAP010000008.1 GCA_946577115.1 uncultured Acholeplasmataceae bacterium
CAAAATCAAACCCTAAATAAAGAATAAAAATAAAATGAAATTAATTTTGTATTAACAAAATTATAAACATCAATTTATTTTTTATTTATAAATGTAATAATTCAAAATCACTATTTCTCATTTACAATACACCTTCATCAACATATTTTTATCAATATCAATCTAAACCAATAGGAAACAAACGTATGAAAAAAAACCAAAACAACAACTTACCAAAATATCAAAAAGGGCAAATCAATTTTTTTACAGGCAAAGCAACAAGCATCAATCAAGGACTTCATTTTTATAATATCACATTGCAATTACAAGACAAAAGCGACATTAACATCAAATTAGAACCTCAAACTAAACCACCTATCCCAGGACAAATATATCATTTCAAAACTATTTGTCTTCTCAAAAATGAAGAACTTATTTTGATGAATCAAACATATAATTTAGCTTATAATGTATTAGATATGCAAACTTTATACGAAAATTATTTATCTTTTTATGAATGTGCTCCTATTTCTTTTGCAATAGTGCAAGACGAGTTAGAAAGCTATTTAAATAAAATAAAAAATAAAGTCTTAAAACAAATTACTTATAATTTATATTGTAAAAACAAAAATAAATTTTTAATTTCCAAAGCAGCCTTAAAAATTCATCATAATTATTATGGAGGACTTGGTTATCATACTTTAACTATGTTAAAAATAGCAGAATCTCTTTTAAAAATTTATCCTTTTATCAATAGTGATTTACTATTTTCCGGTACTATTTTGCATGACATGGAAAAAATTAAAGAACTAGATTTAGAACAAAAAAATTATACACCTAAAGGTTTGCTATTAGGCCATTTAGTCATGGGTGCTTGTGAAGTAGAAAAGGAAGCCCAATTATTGGGTTTCCAAAATAAAGAAGAAGTGTTATTATTAAAACATATGTTAATTTCTCATCATGGACTTTTAGAACATGGAGCTGCCAAAAGGCCACAAATAGGAGAAGCTCTTTTACTTTGGTATTTAGATAATATTGATTGCAAATTAACATCTTTACAAGGATTTTTGCAAAAAACCGATACCCAAAAATTTACAGAACCCATACCTGTTTTAGAAAAAAAAGGGTTTTATAAATCATTAGATTTAGATCAAAATAATAATGATGAATAATTTTTTTTCTTAATTACAAAAAAATAGTGAGTTTTTAAATTGATTTTTTTATAATATCAAATATTAAAAATTTTGTAATAAATTATCCAATTAAAAATTCTTGCAAGGTTTGCCAAGGCAATAAAACACAATTAATTTTACCTGGCAATTGATAAACTATATCAAAGGCTGTTAAATCCGAATTGAGCAAAGAATAATCATAAGTTTGATTTTGCACCATAGCCATAAAATGATTAATTTTATTTAAAGCTTGTGATTTCGTTAAATGTTGCAAATAAACTGACATAACACTGGCAGAAGCAACACAAATAGAACAAACGTTAGCTTCATATTTAATATCTATAATTTTATTTTTATCAAATTTTAATTGAATAATAACTTTATCACCACAATAAGAAGTTTTTTTTTCAAATTGAATATATCCTGGGAGTTTAGCATCAGTTTGATTTTGTGGATTGTGATAATGTTTCATAATTATTTCGTGTTTTTTAACATCAAACATTTGTTATTTCTTTCTTACGTTTATAATACAAAATATGTTAATAATTTGATTATAACCATTTTTTTTGAATTTGTGCTCTTAACTCATTCTGGTCTTTGACCATAATATAATCCTTGGTTTTGCCACCATGTAAAAATTGCACTTTTCTATAATGATCGTCATTTAAAATTTGTTTAAGGATTGTAACTTTAGGGTTTGTCTCAGTTCCTGTTTTAGCAGCTAAAATAACAGCATAAGATAAAAAAACATCTTCTTGGGGTTCAATATTTTCTTCTTTGCCTAAACCAATAGAACCAACTCTTACAAAATTACTATCTCTCATCATACCAGGACAATTAATTGCAAGATCATATTTTTGAGTGTCTTGAAATTTTTGAGGAATTTCTAAAAGATGTGAAGTTTTAATAAATTCAAAATCATAAATGTTTTTGACATCCTTTAAGGATAGATTAAAACCTTTTTCTTTAAGGGTTTGTTTACTTACTTCAACTAGTTCTAATTTTTTGAGTAAAAATAAAGAGCGAGCAAAATCACAAGGAGCTATATGCAATTCATTAAAAGGGGCGTACAAAACACGCAAATGTTTGTGTTTTTTAACATCTTCCAAAGTTTTGAGTCCTAAAATATTTGCTTTATGGATGTATAATCCATATTTAGGATGAAATAAGGGATTTACCATTGTTAAAGGCAAAGTTCCTTTTTTAGTTTTATAAATTTGATTATACCCTTGCATAGTATGAAAATTATTACCAATATTAGCATCAATCAAACCTTGTTTTAAGGCGTCATTACATGATAATTGATATTGGGTTTGAACTGCTTGTTCACTTAAAATCTCTAATTTAGTGTTGTATTGCAAAAAATCATCTTTAATTTCAAAAAGAGCATCAAGGACTCTTTGAAAAGGGCTTGCAATTTTAATTATTTGTTCCATTGTTAATTCCTTTTTTGTTTTTGCTTTATAATATTGTTTGTAGAATTGAATAAATAAAAATACTAATAAACTAAAATATTTTTACCATCTATTTTAAATTTTAATGTTTTAGCCATAATTCTTTAATGTGTTTAGTAGTTTTTTCTGGATCTTTGACCATAACATAGTCTTGTTGGACGCCACCTTCTTGTAAATGAAATTTTTTTACTTGAGGGTTGTTTAAAATAGCTTTAAGAGTTTTTATCTGTTCGCTATCTTTATGACTTTGCAAACAAGAAAGCCCAATAGCATAAGAGGAAATAAAATCATCTGTTGGTTCTTCGTTTCCTTCTATGGTAGATCCAATGCGGACAAAATCAGGATAAGGATTCATAAAGGCAGGCCAGTTCGCCATAAGATCATATTTTTGAGGATTTTGAGCAAATTTATCAGGAATTTGAGAAGTCTTAATAAATTCTAAATTATAAGGATTTGCGAGGTCTGCAAAAGAAATACCAAACTTTTTTTCTTGTAATACTTTAGAATCCATTTTAATC
>CAMOAP010000009.1 GCA_946577115.1 uncultured Acholeplasmataceae bacterium
CAAAATATTGAACAAGACATGATTACTTTACTCAAACGTAAGGATTCCACTCAAAGAATTATTATAAATCATTGTCCTAAAAATATGCAAGCCACTGCAGCTGATACTGTTTTTCAATTTATGGAAAGAAACAATTTAGAACTGGGATTAGTTAATGTGCTTTTAACTTATATTTTGGAACGAAAAGGTTTTGTTCCCTCAGTGGTTTATTTGGAAAAAATATTAAAATCTTGGGAGCAAAAAGGTATTTTTGATACTGAAACAGCATATGATTTTTATATGGAACAAGCAAAAAAACCATCCCAAACTAAGTTTAGGTCTAATTTGAAAAAACCACAAATTTCTCCTAAATGGTTAGAAGATTTTAAAAAGAAACAACAGTCATAATTTTGCTTGTTTGGTTTATTATTACAAGGAATCAATCTAATTTGATAACATTTTACAAAAACAAAAAGAGGTGAAAAATTAATTTATGGAATTTTCAGATATCAAAATAAAAATTAGTAAAATGATTGCACAGTGCGAAGAAACCAAAAATTTAGATATTTCTGATGATGATCTGCCAGTTATTTATAATTATTTGCTAACCAAAGATCAAGAAGATGAATATGGGAATCGTCAAGAAATTAAAACCAACCCTTTAAGAGTTGTTTGGGTTCCTACTGTTAAATCTCAAACTCTTTATTTTAAGGAACATTGGCAATCACAAAATGAATTATTTGATGGTAGTATTAATTTTAATGCTCATTTAGTGAAACAATTTGTAGTTGATAATGATTCTAAGCAAAAAGCGTTAAAAGAGATGAAACAAATTATTAAACATTTTGAAAAATCTACCAAAGGTTTTTATTTGTCGGGTTCTTTTAATACTGGAAAAACTATTTTTTTAAAAAAATTAGCTTATGAGCTAATTCAAAAACAAATCTCTGTTATTTTTCTTTTTATGCCTGATATAACTAGAAAATTTAGAAATTTTTTGTATAATAATACTTTAGAAACAAGATTGCAACAATTAAAAAATGTTAAGTGTTTAATTTTGGATGACCTAGGTTCAGAAAATATGACACCTTGGTTTCGTGATGAAATTTTGCTTCCTTTGTTGTATGATAGAGCTGAAAAAAAGTTGCCCCTTTTTATTAGTAGTAATTTGCCCCCTAATGAATTGCAAAATTATTTATTTCATTTGCATGGCGCTGAAAACGCTAATAGTGAAATTAAGGTATACAAAATTATTGAAAAAATTCGTACTCTTACCCACTTTTATGATTTTTCCGAAAAACAAGATTTCTAATGAGATATCTTTAACTTGGTCAAGGATTAAAAATATTCTTTTTAGGAAAAGCGCTATAAAAACAAGTGAATAATTTATAATTTATTTTGGTGGAGATGATGGGAGTCGAACCCATGTACAAAATCACTTTAATTTATATATTCTACATATTTAGTTTATTTAGAGGTTTTGCAATTTATGAAAAAATAAACAAAATTCATAAATTACTAGTCTTTTTGATATTTGCTACAAGAGTAAAGACAAACTCAAATAGCAAAACTTACCTTATTTCCTTCCTTAAATCGTAAGTTAATTTAAGTGCAGGTTTTGCTGATTTATTTAAGCAAAAGCTAATTGCGAAGAAAAACTGTTTGCAAAATTCATTTGATAAACTGGAGTTTGTCCAGCAAAATCTTTTTTATTTGTTACAGTTTGTTTGTTATTTCCGGTTATTATAACCTCGACGTTTTTACTTGCGCAACCAAGATATGCTATATAAATTTCGTTGACCTTGGCAAATCCAAAACATCCCCATATTTTTAATTTTAACTTAAAAAACTTTTTTTAAATCAAGTTATTTTTATATTTGTTATTTATGTTTTTTAAGTGTATTATATTTTTTTAACTAATTTATTCTTTCTATCGGTTATCCGCTCAAAAATTATAACCAATTAAAATTATACAAACCAACAAAAATCATCCATATATAACAAAAAAAGGGATTTGCATCTCTTTCTTTGTTCGATTATTAATGAAATTATTCGTTAACTACAACAACATCTACAGCTTGAGCTCCGCGGTCGCCTTCTTTAACAGTGAATTCTACCTTGTCGTTTTCATTAAGTGTTTTTCTTCCAAAGACTTCAGTTTGAATAGAACTGTAATGTACGAAAATATCTTTCCCATCAGCTGAAACGATAAATCCGTAGCCTTTGTCTTTAGAAAACCATCTACATGTTCCCTGTTGTTTTTTGTCTTGCATTATTAATAATACTCCTTCTTTTAAATTATTTCGGTTTCATAACCTATTATTTATTATAACTCATTTATTTTTTAGAGTCAAACATTTTTGCACATTTTTTTTATTTTTTTTTACTTTTTTGACGTTTTTTGATCAAATTTTTATTTTTTTCTTCAAAAAATTGTATTTTGTTTTTTTTTTTGATATAATAAAATATGTTAGGCCCTTATAGTTTAATGGCAGAACGTAGCAATGGTAATGCTGAAATACAAGTTCAATTCTTGTTAAGGGCACCAAAACAATTGAGATAATTGTGGGTGTCGTATAGTGGTTATTATACGTGCTTGCCAAGCATGAGACGGGGGTTCGATTCCCCTCACCCGCTCCATACATTATATAATCTAGATTTAGTATATTTTTTTATTAAAAAAATTTATTATTTATCTTTTGGTCGCAATAACAGTGTTTAATTGTTAAATTAATATAATATATTATAGATATCATAAAAGCAAGCTTTAATTAAAGCTTGCTTTTTGTTTTATTGTTGGAATATGTTAAGCATAAAATATAA
>CAMOAP010000010.1 GCA_946577115.1 uncultured Acholeplasmataceae bacterium
CAAAATCAAAATCAAGTTCAAACCCAATATCAATATCAAACTCAATATATTCATGATACAAATAAGGTTGAAGCTATTATTAAATTATTAACTAATTTAAAACAATTAAAAGAATTAAATCAAAAGAAAAAACAAATACAATCTCAAATAATAAATAATCTAAATTTTTTTAATTATGAAGTTCAAAATCAACTTTATCATGAATTGAGTAAAGAGCTTGATAAAATAGTTGTTCCAAAAGAACAACTAGTTGAAACTCAACCTCAAATAAGTGATGGTAATAATCAATTAATTAAAGATATAGCAGTTGTAACTTTAGCTACTGGTGCGGTTATAATTAGTTGTGTAGTTTTAACTCCCATTTTTGCCTCTGTAGGACCAATAGCAGCTCCTCTGGCTTTATTTTGTTTAATATAAAAATAAGCCCCTAATTTAATAGGGGCTTTAGATAGAAAGTAGTATATCAATGAAAAAAACTAAGTTTCAAAAAAATGCAAAAGACATCTTTTTAACTTATTCAAAATGTCCTTTAGGTAAAGAAAAAATTCATAATTATATAAAAGAAATAATGATATCTAAAAAACAAGAAATTTCATATATCATTTCTAATACCGAAAACCATCAAGACCATAAAGAAATACATACTCATGTTCTTTTTCAATTAACTAAACGTTTTAATATTCAAAGTGATAGATTCTTTGACATTGAAGGTTTCCATCCTAGAATTGAAACTGCTCGCAATATAGAAAAATCAATTTCTTATATAAAAAAAGATGGTGACTTCATTGAAGAAGGCACCCCTAGACATAAAAAATATGTTCGTCAAAATCAAAAAGAAGAACGTAAACAATTAATATATGATGAAATAGACAGATTAATAGAAAAATATTATCATGATGATAAATTAACTTTAAATCAAGTTAAAAAATCTCTTAATGATTTTATTAAAATTCTAGACCGTGATTTTTATTACGAAAAAATAGATTTTGTAGAACAAGTTTTAAATAAAAAATTCACTAAAAAAAAAGAAGAGTTAGAAGATGAAGAAGAATTTTTCAAACCTGATTATTCTTTCGATTCATTCAAATCTAACTCTAAAACTAATGAGATAATTGAGGCTATAAATCAACAATTATCAGTTCAATCATTAGGCAAACGACCTAAATCCATTGTGATTGAAGGACCTAGTAGACTCGGTAAAACCGAGTTTATATTAAGTTATCTAACCCACATAAACCTTCACTATAATTATACCAGAGGTGAATTTGATTTTAGTAAACAAAATCATAAAAATGCTTATAAAATCAATATTTTTGATGACATAAGTCTTACTAGAATTAGAAAAGAAGGTTTGATAAAAGATATTATAGGTGGTCAAAAAGGATTTAGTTATAATGTCAAATATGCTCCTAAAAGAACTATAGCTGGAAAGAAATTAAGTATCTTTTTAGTTAATCCTGATATTTCATTTGAAAATTATTGTGAATGGTCTCGCGATAAAGGATATAAATATCATGAATATCTAGAAGATAATTGTATTTTCATATATGTTCCTGATAAGTTATATCACTAATAAATGAAATAACTTAAAATTATTAAAAAAAGAAGAAAAAAATGACTGGTTTGGAAATTTTTATAACTCTTTTAGTAATAGGATCTTTATATATTTTTATCACTTGTAAATAATTGATAAAATTAAAATTAGAAAGGTATTTTGAATATGTATTTAAGCTTAAAAAAAATAAAATTTAGTTCTAAATTTTATTTAATTATATTTATTTTTATTTATTTATTATTAAATTTTTATAAAACAAATTTAGTTTTTGCTATGCAGAAGAATAATTCAAATTATATTGTAGAACAAGATTTAATACCAAAAAAAAGTAATGATTCTGAAATGATTGATATTAAAATTTTAGAAAAATATTCAGAAACAGAAAATGAAACGGAAGAAATAATAATATCATTTAAAAAAAATCTATATAGAATAAGAAGAATAAAAGAAATAACACAACAAAATATAAATAAACTAATATATACATTGAATAAAATGAAAAAAATTATTAATATTTTAGAAACCAATAATAAAAATTTAGAAAATGAAAATAAAAAATTAAGAGAAGAAGTTAACTTATTAAAGAATCTTAAATAAATTAAAAATCAATAAAAAATAAGCCCCTAATTTAATAGGGGCTTTAAAAATATAAAAATTGTCTTCCGCGAAATGTTAATTTTATTCAATATATCAATTTTATAATACCTCTAAAACGAATTATTTTATACATATATTCAATTTTAAATTAAATTAATTATAACAGGTATCCAAATACGAGCAGAGCGAACTATGCGGTCAGTCGAAGAACATTATAATTAATCTATTACACCCTCTCCTATAAAGTCCCCTCTGTTTATTTAGGGTTTTTTTACATTAAAAATTCGTTAGGTTTTTCCTCAATGTAACTGTCAAACTTTATAATATAAGTTAAATGTGTATGCTTTTTTTCATTTTACTAGGTATTTACTTACTTATGTGCGCGTGCTGTAAGATTCCAGCGTAAGCGCACATAAGGTTTTTCCTAATGATTTTTTTTTATACATATAGCATACACATTGCAATGTGTATGCTTTTTTTAAAATGTGTATGCTTTTTTAATTTCCTCTTTTCTCCTTACCTGTGAACTATCAGGTAAGGAGAAGCGAGAACGAACCAACCGCCTTTGCGTGACGACGTAAAGGAGTAGGTTGGAGAGTCCATAATGAACTATTAAAATTATTTACAAGCTATTATAATCCACACAATTGTACATGCCAAAAGAGTTAAACCTATTTCTAAACCAGTCATTTTTTTCTCCTTTTTTTAATTTTTGTGTTTATTCAATTTATCATTTTTTGATATAATATAAGTGTATTCAAGAACGACATTAATGAATTATTAATCTTTGCATTTAAAAAATGTTAAAATAATTAATGACTCTATGTATGCGTTCGGTCGTTCTTGCGTATATGTAGGGTCATTTTTGTTTTGTAAAGCCCACATTAAAAAAAGTATAAAAAAAATAGTTATATAAATCCCACTCTCGCAAAGACAAAGATTTATATAACTATCATGAAAGGATGCGTTATTCATGCAAATATTCAATTTAAACATAAGCGCATTTATTGATAAAATAAATGATTATGCTATCTTTATTATATCATTCCTTAAAACCACTTTCAACAATATAATTGCTATTAGAAACATTAATTTTCAATTAGGCAATATTTTAAATAGTTCAGGTATCATTATTCAATTTATTTTATCTATTTTATATATTTTAATATTTATTACCTGTTTAGTTTTTCTAGGTTCTATTTTTAACATTATTAAAG
>CAMOAP010000011.1 GCA_946577115.1 uncultured Acholeplasmataceae bacterium
CAAAATCAAAATCAAGTTCAAACCCAATATCAATATCAAACTCAATATATTCATGATACAAATAAGGTTGAAGCTATTATTAAATTATTAACTAATTTAAAACAATTAAAAGAATTAAATCAAAAGAAAAAACAAATACAACACGAAACCCAAGAACAACACGAAACCCAAGAACACTTTCAATTTGAACAACAATTAGATACATTACCATCAAATAATCATAATATTAATCAAAAAGATTCTAATAGAATTCTTGCATTAGGTCTGATAGGATTAGCTTTACCACCTCTTGGAGTTGTTGCTACTGCTATGTCTGTAATAGCTTTCTTACCTTTGCTGGTTTAATATAAAAATCGTCTCCCGCGGAAGGTTAATTTTTAATCAATTAATTAACTTTAAAATAACCATTAAACGCATTATTTTATACTTATATTAAGTTCTAAATTATATTTAAGGATAAAAATATAAATGTTTAAAAACTAGGTGATATAATTATGCGAAGCTCAAGGCGTCCAGCCGTTACAACGTTAGAATATCTATTACAACCACTCTTATAAAGTCCCCTTTGGGGATTTAGGGGTTGTAATAAAATAAAAGCCCCTATTAAATTAGGGTTTGATACAAGGAAGAGAATGTAAATGAAAAAAATTAAATTTAGAACTAAATTTTATTTAATTATATTTATTTTTATTTATTTATTATTAAATTTTTATAAAACAAATTTAGTTTTTGCTATGCAGAATAATAGTTCAAAATATATTATAGAAAAAGATTTTTTAAATGAAAGTTTTTTTAATGATGAAGCATCTAGTTCATCATTTAATCAAAATACTAATTACCAAGAAATAGATTTAAATCTTTCTTTAAAATTACCGGAAAATACTTTAAGTGTTGGTAAAACAATTTGTTTACAATTTACAGGTGTTGAATTAAGAAGTTTGGAAGAAATACAAAGAGATAATGAAATCAAAAGAAAAAAAGATGCAGATTCTAAAAGAAGATATAGATTAAAAAATATGGAATTACTTAGAAAAGCGAGTAGAGATTATTATTCTAAAAACAAAGATAAAATAAAATTGAAAAGAATAGAAAAAAGTAAAAAAATAATTAATAATGATTAATAAAAATAAGCCCCTAATTTAATAGGGGCTTTAGATAGAAAGTAGTATATCAATGAAAAAAAACAAATTTAGATTGCAAACCAAAGACATCTTTTTAACCTATTCAAAATGTCCTTTAGGCAAAGATAAAATCCATCATCATATCAAAGAGTTAATGATATCTAAAAAAAAAGAAATATCATATATAATTTCAAATACTGAAAACCATCAAGATCATAAAGAAATTCACACTCATGTTCTTTTTCAATTAACAAAAACAATTGAAATTAAAAGTCAAAGATATTTTGACATCGAAGGTTTCCATCCTAAAATCGAAACTGCCCGTGATATCGAAAAATCAATTGATTATATAAAAAAAGATGGCGACTTCATTGAAGAAGGAACCCCAAGACATAAAAAATATGTTCGTCAAAATCAAAAAGAAGAACGTAAACAATTAATTTATGATGAAATATTTAGATTGAAAGATGAATATTATAATGATGATAAATTAACTTTAAATCAAGTTAAAAAAACTCTTGATGAATTTATCATTAATTTAGACCGTGATTATTATTTAGAACAAATAGATTTAATTGAAAAAATCCTAAAAAAAAAGTTCATCAAACAATCAGAAGATTTGCTTGAAGAACTTGAAAACGAAACTGAATCATTTTTTAGTTTTGATACTTTCAAAAATAATGATAGTACCCGAGAAATTATAATGGCTATAAAGGAAGAGATGAATTGCACCCATCGTCCTAAATCCATTGTGATTGAAGGAGCTAGTAAACTGGGTAAAACTGAGTTTATAATTAGCTATCTAAATAATCAAAAAGTACAATTTAATTATATCAGGGGTTCATTAGATTTTAACAAAAATAGCTATAATGATAGGTTTAAAATTGATGTTTATGATGATATAAGCATAAGAGATATTAAACAAGCAGGTTTGTTAAAAAACATTATAGGTGGACAAAGAGGATTTATAGTTGATGTTAAATATTCACCTAAAAGAAGATTATCTGGTAATAAATTAAGTATTTTTTTATGTAATGAAGATATTAGTTTTTCAGAATGGTGTAAACTAGAAGAATCTTGTGGTGGTAAAGAACATAAATATATTAAAAAAAATTGTATCTTTATAAATGTAAATGATAAATTATATAATGAATCTTAAGATAATTATTTGGGATAAAAAAACAAAACACCGACAAACCTTGAAATTGAAAAGCAATTGTTAGTACTTTTTTTTCATTTTACTAGGTATTTACTTACTTTTGCGCGCATGGGCGATAACATTGCCCCATGCGCTTCCTAGTTTTTTTCTATGTTTTATAGGTACTAAGATGGTACTAAGATATCAATCTTAGTACTTTTTTTTTCAATCTTAGTACTTTTTTTTCAATCTTAGTACTTTTTTATTTTTCACCTCGCGCCTTTACCGTGAACTATCGGTAAAGGAGTAGCGAGAAAAAACGAACCCAACGCCTTTGCGTGAAGACGTAAAGGAGTAGGTTGGAGAGTCCATAATGAACTATTAAAATTATTTATGCATTAATAACATATATAAACATGCAATTGTCAAAAAACCAAAAAATATTTCTAAACCAGTCATTCCCCCTCCTTTTAATTTTAATATTTATTTTTATATTTTATAAAAAAGAGTTATAATATAAGTGTATTCACTTGGACTCTGATTTAAAGTTTATCTTTTACATTTAAAAAATGTTAAAATGATTAATGACTCTGCATATATGTTCGTCCAAGTGCGTATATGTAGGGTCTTTTTTGTTATGTAAAGCTCACATTAAAAAAGTATAAAAAAAAATAGTTATATAAATCCCAGATTCTGGCAAGATGAAAGATTTATATAACTAACATGAAAGGATGCATAAATATGCAAACATTTATTCAAAACACAGATCAATTGATTGATAAATTAATTGCCTGTGTTACTTACATTATAACATTCATTAAAACCATTTTTTACAACATTATTTCTATTAGAAACATTAATTTTCAATTAGGCAATATTTTAAATAGTTCAGGTATCATTATTCAATTTATTTTATCTATTTTATATATTTTAATATTTATTACCTGTTTAGTTTTTCTAGGTTCTATTTTTAACATTATTAAAG
>CAMOAP010000012.1 GCA_946577115.1 uncultured Acholeplasmataceae bacterium
AACAAAATTCAGGGCATAACTCAAGATAGGTACTCACTTACTACAAAGTCATGTCAATTTGGTCAGTTGTCGCAATTCTTTGGCTGACCTCAAACCGTGCAGTGTCAAGTATATTTTTTTTATCTAACAATGTATTTAAAACATTAAATAACTTTTTTAAAAACTAGGGTAAACAAACCCAAATTTCAATCCTAAGGAGGTTAAAACATGAATGAAAACGAACCAAAATTAAACGAAATTATAAATCGATTAAAACCTTATGGAAGCAATTTTACAAAATTCTAGCCATTTATTATATTACAAATAAAAATTTTTTAAAAATGATTTATTTTAAACGATAATTAGGTATTACAATTAATTTTTTTTTAATTAACTTCCAAACTTTAGGAATCCCACTTATATATGATTTTCTAAAAAAAGAAAAAAAGAGTACAATAATATAGAAAAATTTTTAATTAGACAAACAGGTGATTCGTTGTTTTAATTAACAATTTTATACCACCAAAGAACAAAAAACCAACTATGCATGATCTTTAAACTATTTTTATGTTTCATAAGTTTTTTGAACCAACAAATACCTAATAACAACAATTTTCAACACCAAAATGGTGCAAAAAAACCACAAAATCAAATATCCAAATTAACCCAAATAATTGCCAAACAAGCTAGATAAATGCGAACCCCCCCCATTAAAACTAATTATAAAAAGGGCTTAATATTTTATTTACTTGGCATCTCATGACCTATCCTATGTTAAAGAATTTCTAACCAAAAACAAGTTGTGTTTGTATTATATAGTTAAAACTAAAAGAAAAAAATAAAATTATGGTTTAAAAAAGAGATAAACTATAAAAAATATTAATATATAATACTTTTCCTTTTATTTTATACTTATTTTTACATAATGTTGTATTATAATTGATCATGACATATGATATTTTATATTTTTATGTTCTTATTTTTATGTTGTTTTTTTATATTTAGTTATCTTTTTTTATAAGATTCAGTATATTTTTATGTTTTAACTTCTAATATATTTGATAATTTGGATTAAATCGTATTAGAAGAGTTTTTTGAAAACAAAAACGAAATAAAAAACACAAATGCAAACTTTTAAAAATATTTTTTTGCTGTTTAAATTATTTTCTTTCCAAAATTACAAAAATTAACTTAAAACATTTTGAAATCACTCAATATTTAAATTATTTTAATAAATATAACAATCAAATAACAAAATCTTAGGAGTTTTTTATGGATTTTTTAAAAATTAAAAGTGTACGTCAATTTTGCGCTAATCACGAAATACCAAACAAAATTTTAGAAGCAATTTTGTCTACAGTTTTCCAAGCACCCTCTGCTTTTAATTTACAACCATGGCGTTTTTTTATTTTTAAAGGCGAAAAGAGCAAACAAAAAATAGCTCCTTTTTTATATGGTAACAAAACTCAATTAGAAACTTGTTCTGCTATGATTTTGTTGTGTTGCGATACTCAAAAAAATGCCTTAGCTGAAAAAATTTATCAACAAGAGGTGTTACAAAAACAAATATCTGATACAACCAAATTACAACTAATTACAAAAATTGATGATTATTACAAACAAATTTCCCGAGTAAAACTTCAAAATGAGTTATTTTTAGAAGGTGGAATTGGAGCTTTACAATTGATGTTAGGTGCTAAAAAATATGGTTATGATGTTTGCCCTATGGGAGGTTTTAATGCAAAAAAAATAAATGAAGGATTAAATATTGATTTTCAATATTTGCCTGTATTATTGGTTGCTATTGGGAAATCAAAAGAAAAACCCAAAAATAAATCTTTTCGAATGGATTGTAAAGATTTTATTTTTTGGATGTAGTTAAAATTGCAAAAAATAATTATATTCAAACACTAAAAAATTAAAATATTTCCCAAAAATAACATTATACCTGACTTAAAAAGTGGGTCTTTTTTTTATAAAAAGGCAATTTATTTTTTTTTTTATTTAATTAATAATTTAATAGTTAATTTATATAACTTGAGGCAATTTTGCTGAATTAACTGGTGATAACAAATTATTTTGAACAACTTTATTAAGATAAAAAACAGCATGAGCTAAAGCATTTTGAATATTTCTTTCATATTTTTCAAATAAAGACCTAGAAAAAGACTAACAAATAAATAAATCTCTTTTACCTAAAATATCATTTTTTTCTTTGTTATGAGCCTGCACCAAATATTTTTGTGTAGAATTTTATGATGCAAATACTTGAAAATATTTTTCATCTTGAAAATTAATACCTATAATAATATCCAATTGCACATTATTTTTTTTAAAAAATAAGTTATTTCAGGTTTAACCAAACATCTGTTATTGCCAATTACAGGGTCACATAAATATAAAATATCAGGTTTCGTTTTTATTCATTTTGGAAATCTGCTTTATTTGGTTGCTTTCGATTCTTTTTATTTTTAATATTTTTTTGCTTTAATATTTTATAATTTAACACTATTCTTCTATTTTAAATCAAAAATAAACTCATTTGGAAAATTATTTTATGAATTATTATTTTAGTTTGAAAAAAATCATTTTATTATCAAAGATACTTCAAAAAATTTTAATCTTTTTTTAAAAAAATAGTAATTTTGATATAATAAAGTTAATTAAAATGAACGAAAAACAAATATTTAAAAAATCAACAAACAAAACAATCAAATAAGTTTTTTTACAACAAAATAAAATAAGTAAAATGAAAAAACGCTAAATTCAAATCTTAAAAATAAAATTACCCTTAAATTGGGTAAAAAAACAAAAAAATTCAATAAACGGAAGCAATTTAAAATGTCAATTATTTTAGAAAAAATAAAAACTTTACCACTCAATCCTGGTTGTTATCTTTTCAAAAACAAAAACAACATCATCATTTATGTTGGTAAAGCCAAAAATTTAAAAAAACGCGTCAAAAGTTATTTTACTAAAAACAATAACTTAAAAACAGCGATGTTAATTGAAGAAACCCAAGACTTTTGCTACATTATTACTAACAACGAACAAGAAGCCTTAATTTTGGAAAATAACTTAATCAAAAAACACACTCCTAAATATAATTTCAAACTTTTGGATGACAAAACTTACCCTTATATTGAAATTACCAAAGAAAAACATCCACAATTAAAAATTTCAAGATTCAAACAAATTCCTCCAGGCAAAATCATTTTTGGTCCTTATCCCAATCTTAAAAGTACCAAAGAAACCTTAAAATTGTTGCATCTTTTGTATCCTTTAAGGAGATGCCCGTTATCCTCAAAAAAACCGTGTCTTCATTTTCACATTAATCAATGCCTCGGCGCTTGCGCAGGAAAAACAATTAATTATAAGCCCAATATTGATGCAATTACTACATTTTTAAAAGGCAATATCAAAGATATTTTAAAAAAATTATACTATTTAATGCAAATAGCCAGCGAAAAAATGTTTTATGAAAAAGCCCAAGAATACCGCGACATTATTGATTCAATCAAGCAAACCACCCAAAAACAACTTATCATTAATCAAAAAATCAAAAATTGCGATATTTTTGCCTATGCATTTAATCAAGACCAAATAGCAATTCAAATTTTAAAAATGGTCCAAGGAAATATTGTTGATTCTTATCGCAGCGTTTTTTCATATGTGGGTTTTGTGTGGGAAAATATTTTAACTTATCTTAATTGTTATTATCAAAAAAACCTTAAACCAGATATAATTATTACAGGAAACAATCAAGATGAAAATATTTTGCAACAAATGATAAATAACCAAACTTTATTGCAACAAATCTTGCAAACAAAAGTAAATATTGCCCATAAGGGAGATAAAAAGAAACTTTATTTGCTAGCTTTAAAAAACGCTCAAAATGATTTATCAAATAATAATTTAATCTATCAATCCAAAGACCAAAAAATCCAAGAAGCCTTAGACCAATTAGCAATTATTTTTAATAAAGATATTAAAAGAATTGATGTTTTTGACAATTCTCAACTATTTGGACAAGCTTTTGTGTCGGCAAGAATTGTATTTAATCATTTTGAATTTGACAAAAAACTTTATCGAATTTTTCATATTAAAGGAGAATTGCCTAATGAATATCAAGCTTTTGAAGAAACACTTACGCGTTGTTATAACAAAGATAAGGAATCTGAAAATGATGCACCAGATTTAATTTTGGTTGATGGCAGTGTAGGACAGTTACATCGAAGCCAAAACACTTTAAATAAATTGGGTTATGAAATTCCTTTAGGATCATTGCAAAAAAATAACAAACATCAATTAACTCGCCTTGTAACTTTGCAAGAAAAATTAATGTTGGAACAAAAACCTAATTTATTTCATTTTTTAAAAAGTTTAAGCGATGAAGTCCATCGTTTCGTCGTTGCTTTTCATCGAAAAACCAAAAAAAAACTGGATTATAAAACTACTTTATCAAATATAAAAGGAGTTGGTTTGGTTAAAAAAAAAGCCATTTTAAATAATTTTGAAAGTTTAGAAGCCATCAAAAAAGCTACTTTGCAAGATTTTCAAAAAATAGGAATTAATCAAAAGTTGTTTTTTTTAATTAAAAAGATTTTATAAAATTAGGCAAATAAATATTTATTAAAAATATCGACTAAATTTTGGGACGAAGAAAAAACAACCATATAAATATTTTGAAATTAAACCAAAAAAATGGAAGGAGTAACAAATGAGTTTAACAAATTTATTTAAATTGCAAAGTTCCTTAAAACCAAGTGGCGACCAACCCCAAGCAATTCAAAAATTGGTTAATAACTTTAAACAAGGTTTACAAGAGCAAATTCTTTTGGGAGCTACTGGCACTGGAAAAACTTTTACCATTGCAAATATTATTCAACATTTACAACAAAAAACTTTGGTTATTGCTCATAATAAAACATTAGCAGGACAACTTTACAATGAATTAAAAGCCATGTTCCCTAATAATCGCGTAGAATATTTTATTTCTTATTATGATTACTACCAACCAGAAGCCTATGTAGCATCAAGCGACACTTATATTGAAAAAGACTCCAAAATTAATGACGAAATTGATCAGTTACGTCATAGTGCCGTAGGTGCGTTACTTAACCGATATGATGTAATTGTAGTTGCTTCGGTTTCGTGCATTTATGGAGTGGGGGACCTTAAAGATTATCAAAAATTAATACTATATTTAAAAATTGGAGACAAGTACGAAAGACACACTTTAATTAAAAAGTTAATAGAATTAAAATACCAAAGAAACGAAATTAATTTTCAAAGAGGCACTTTTCGAATAAGAGGCGACATTGTAGAAATTATTGCTTCATCTAGCAAAGAAATTGGCATCCGCATTATTTTTTTTGGCAATGAAATTGAAAATATTCAAAATTTTAATGTTTTAAATGGAAAAGCAATTAATAATCTTAAATTAATTAATCTTTTTCCTGCTAGTCTATATGCTACAAATACCCAAAAATTACAAGAAAGCATCAAAAGAATTCGCCAAGAATTAAAGGAACAAATTAATTATTTTGAAAAAACTAACCAACTTTTAGCAGCTCAAAAAATTAAAATACGCACTTTACATGATTTAGAAATGTTAGAACAAATAGGAAATTGCAATGGTGTTGAAAATTATTCAAGACATTTGGCACTCAAAGAAAAAGGTGAGGCACCATCAACTTTAATTGATTTTTTTGGAAATGAATTTTTAACCATTATTGATGAATCTCATGTAACTATTCCTCAAATTAAAGGAATGTATTTTGGTGATTTTTCTCGAAAAACCAACTTAGTAAATTTTGGTTTCAGACTACCAAGTGCCCTTGATAACAGACCTTTTAAATTCCATGAATTCGAAGCCAAAATGCATAAAGTTATCTATCTTTCAGCTACTCCTGGAGACTATGAATTAACGAAAAAAATCCCCATTGTGGAACAAATTATAAGACCTACTTTTGTTCTTGATCCAGAAATTGAAGTAAGACCCACCAAAAACCAAATGGACGATCTTTACTTTGAAATTAAACGCCAAACTAAAAGCAATCAAAGAATTTTAATAACTACTTTAACTATTAATATGAGCGAGGACTTAACTGCTTATTTAAAAAGTTTGGGCATCAAAGTAGCTTATTTACACAGTGAAATTAAATCTTTACAAAGACTTGAAATTTTAAAAGATCTAAGATTGGGAAAATACGATTGTTTGGTAGGAGTTAATCTTTTGAGAGAAGGACTTGACTTACCTGAAGTAGCTTTAGTAGCTATTTTGGATGCTGACAAACAAGGTTTTTTAAGAAACGAAAGAAGCCTTATCCAAACTATTGGAAGAGCAGCTAGAAACATTACAGGTAAAGCTATTATGTATGCTAATTGTATTTCTCCTGCTATGCAAATTGCTATTGAAGAAACTTATCGTAGAAGACAAATCCAACAACAATACAATGAAACAATGAAAGTAACACCAACTGCTCTTAATAAAACTATTTTAGAAACCATTTCAATCAAACAAAAAGACAATTTCCAAGATGAAAATGAAAAGGGTAAGGGGCAAAAAAAGTTGCAAATACATACAAATATGACATCTAAAAATAAAGAAATCAAACGTTTACAAAAAATGATGAAAAAAACTGCCAAAGCCCTTGATTTTGAAAAAGCAGCCACATTAAGAGATTTGCTTTTGGATTTAGAGAAAAAAGTCAAAAAAGATAACAATTAAAATCATAAAAAAGAGCGAGTTGTTCCAAAACTTTAGAAACTTTTTACTTTTTAAAAACTCTTTAAGATTAACTATTAAGTTATTCTTTGGCTTCCCCCCCCAAGGCTAAAAAAATAATTTTATATCTTTTCTAAAAATGTTTTTAGAAAGGGCTTCGATGTTAAGACACAAATTATTTAAAGGTTTTTTAAAAAGTAAAAATAATTTATAAATTCGTAATCAATTAAGCGAACTTCATTTTACCTTTTCTAAAAAAACTAGTTTATCAATTTAAATATTTCCCTCGTGTTTTAACTAAAGAAGATTTATATCCAGAAGGAATTGTAGGATTAATCAAAGCCCTCAATAATTATAAAGATTTAGGTTATAACTTTATGGCTTGCGCCACTCACACCATAAAATCGGAAATAAGATAACTAATAATAAAAAGCCATTCCCTTTTAATCCATAAAAAAATAATCACACCAAATAATATCAGTTTCAAAGAAGAACAATATATACAACCTAATGGGGAATAAAATCCTTAATCCGAATCAATGATGGTTAAAACAAGTAAAAAATGAATTATTAATCAAAAAAATAAAAAAAACTAAGTTTGACGCGAATGACGCAATTATTATTGGCAATATCAAAACTAAATGTGAAATAGTTTTCGTACCAATTTTTAATTGAAAAATGTAAATGATTTTTAGGAGTTTGAGGGTATATTAATTTAAACTTATTAATAAACACAACAATTAAAGCTACATATTTTCGATTTTTTATAATGTTATGGAATTTCTATAATAATATTTAAAAATAAGGTGGCGTAAAATATTATGAAATTTTTTAAATGTTTTTTATTCTATTTTTATTATTTTTTATTCATTTGAATTATCCTGTGAAGCTAATTGGGGTATAAAAAAAGACCTTCGATTTGAATGTCTTAGTTGTATTGTGTTTTGCTTAATTGTTTTAAACGAAGGAGTTAATTCTTGTTTTCATTGTCTAGAGATTCTAAATATTTTTTACCAGCTAGTGGTTCAGTTTTGTTACTTTGTTCGTGTATTTTTTGCTTGTAAAGCAAATGCTACCTATTTCAGAAGCATTAATTTATTTTGGACGATTTTAGTGCCGTTGTGATGTTCTTTGTGTCAATATAGTTTTGGTTGTTATTTATTTTGATTAAAAAAAAATTAATCAAAATATTGGCTTTTAATTTGGTTTAATAATGTTGTTTTAGGCCCCCTTACTTCAAATAATTATAATAAAACGACATTAAGAGACAAAATAATTCGTTTTAGAGGTATTAGAGTTTTTATTAAATTGTTTTTTTGTTGTATAGAGTGATGTGTCGTTGTTTGAGGTTGAAGTGTAGGTAGTAGGTTTTGTTTTTATTTAATTATTCAAATACCCCCCCATGTAAAAATTTTTATAAAATTAATAATGTATTATTTTTTATATTAATAAAATTAGTTACAATTAATCTTCTATAATTTTAATTAATGGTTTTAAATTGAAGGTTACTTTTGAAATTTTAGAATTATTTTTGTAAATTTCTGATATTTTTGATTTAATTTCATTATGTTCTATTTCTAATTTTAAAACTATATTTCTTTCAGAACGATTTACTTGTTTTTTGTTTCTCAAATAATGAATTTTATCTTCTAATTCTTTTTTGTTTGTTAAAAGATTAAATAATTCGTTTTTTATATCTGTTGGTGTTTTTTTATTTTTTATATAATTTTTTTTATTATCCATCGCCATAACTTGATTATTATTAGTGAACAAAAATAATCCTAAAAAAATAAATAAAACTATTGTTAATAAATATAATTGTTTTTTTAATCTCAAAATTAACATTTTTTCTCTTTTCTTTTTTCATTTATATTCTCTTTCTTGATAAACCCTTTATTTTTAATAAAAACAGCAATCTCCTATATTTTATTCTTGATTTAGGTTTTTATTCTGGTTTTTGAGTTTTAAATTTTTTAGTATAAAGAGTGATGCATTGTTTGATTGGGTTGAAGTGGAGGTGGTATGTGTTACATATAACATGATTATCTTCATCTTTTTTGTTTGTGGGACAATTAACTTTATCCATGAAAAAGTCTTTATCTTCTTCTAGGAGATATTTAGGTCTTGTGTATTGGTTTTATATAGTGTGTCTTCTTACTCCCATCTGATAGGGTAATTATGAATATTCATATTTTTGTTTTGTGTCGAAATAATTGAAATCGGAGCCAGGCCTGTTTTGTGATTCTGATTCTTGCCATATTTTAAAATTCTTCATTACCTTCAAAAACATAAGTCTTATCAAATCTCTGGATTGCTCTAATTTCATATAATGTATACCTATTCATTACATAAAACCTTAATTAAAAAACTTTTTCAATTGCCAGGGGCTGTACATTAAATATCCTCTAGGAATTAACTTATCAAAATTCCCCATATCATAATCATTATCTTTAAAATATTCAATTAATTCTTCTAATTCTTCTAATTATGCTTTTTCTTGTTTCATACCATATATATCATAAAACATAATTTTAGGTTTTGGGGTTGATAAGAATTATTGTTTTGTAAAGATTTTGTTTCTTCTTGTAATTTTTTAATTTGTTTATCAAAATGGATTAATTGACCATCTAAGAACAAACCATAACTTTTTAATTTTTAGAATTATTCATTATTGTCTTTGTGTTGAATTATTAAGTCTTTAATTATATTATTAGCGCAATTCAAAGCCATCGCTTCTTGTAAGGTTTGTAGTTTTTGTGTAATGAATAAATTATTGCTGGATTTGATAATTTGGTAATTAGTTGCTTTAATTTGCTTTTGGGATTTTAATTTTGCAGTTAATAATTGTTTTTTTGTTCTATCAATTCCAAAGTTTGTTTATGATTTCGTTCTTTTTTTGTCGTTGATTTATTGTATTTTTTTCGTTTAAGAAATAATTTATTATTATAATTTGGGTTTTTATGCTTATTTTAAGTCTTTATTTTTGAGGTTTTTTTCTTTATTTTCTTTGGTTTTAATTAAGTTTTGAAGTTCAAAATTAAAATCCCTTATTAACTCTAAATTAATAATTTATATATCCATCATTTGTTAATTCTTTTGCACTAAATCCTTCATCTTTTAATTGGAAAATATCAGCAGATAATTTTTTAAAATCTGCAATATTTTGATAAAGTTTGGTTTTAAAAAATTTAACTTTATTTTTTTTATTTTCTTGTTTTTTGTCATTTCGAATACCTTTTAGAAATTTGAGAAATTTTTTCTTTGAGGATTTTTATTATAAAATTTTCTAACAGTTTAATTTATTGCTAATTTGTTTTTCCAAAATTAAGTATTTGTTCTAAATTTTTAGTTTTTTGTTCCACCTTGAGCTAAAATGGCATTGCCTCCGCCAGAACCAAAAACCAAAAACACACCTTCTTTA
>CAMOAP010000013.1 GCA_946577115.1 uncultured Acholeplasmataceae bacterium
TCAATATCATAATATTTATGTAGTAATTGATCGTTTTGAAGTTAATTCTGATAATCAAACTCGTCTTTTTGAATCTTTAGAACAAGCTCTAAATTTAACTCAAGGAAAAGTTTTTATTATGAATTATCAAAGCAAACATAGTAATGATAGTAATGAGGATGATAATAAAAATAAAAAATGTCAAATATTAAAACTAAATTGTAATTATCATTTAGAAGGTATTAATTTTGATATTCCTTTACGCGAATCAAGACTTTTTTCATTTAATACTCCTTTAGGAGCTTGCCAAAGTTGTAAAGGGATTGGAAAAACAGCAGAAATTGATTGTGATATGATTATAGATTATGAAAAACCATTAAATAAAGGTGCAATTTTAATTTTTAAAAACAATAATGAATATAATAATTTTGCTAGTAAAGAACAAGAATTAAAAGCTGTATGCAATCATTATCAAATTGATATGAATGTTCCTTTAAAAAAAATAGGTCCACCAAAACTAAATATTATTCTTTATGGTTCACCTGACCAAATTCCTTTAACGACTCCTTTTTGTTTTTCTCGTTTTTCCAAAAATGCAACCACCAAAACTCTTAAATATGATTTTTTTGAAGGTATAGCTTCTATGCTTAAAAGACGTTTTGAAGAAACAACAAGCGAATCGCTCAAAAAATGGCTTTCTAATTATATGATGGAAAAAAAATGCAAAACATGTCAAGGACAAAGACTTAATCAAGGGGCTTTACTTTTTAAAATTAATAACAAAAATATTTATGAAATAACGGATTTATCAATTGAACAAACCCTTGCTTTTTTCCAAAATTTAGAATTGTCAAATGAAGAGAAAAAAATTATTAATTTAGCTTTAAAAGAAGTCATTAATCGTCTTACTTTTTTACAAGAAATTGGATTAGGATATCTTTCTTTATCGCGTAGTGGAGCAACTCTTTCAGGAGGAGAAGCACAAAGAATTAGATTGGCTACTCAAATTGGATCCCAACTTTCAGGAGTACTTTATGTCCTTGATGAACCTTCTATTGGATTGCACCAAAAAGACAACGATCTTTTAATTAAATCACTTAAAAAAATGAGAGATTTAGGTAATTCTTTAATTGTAGTAGAACACGATCATGATACAATGCTTGCCTCTGATTATTTAATTGATATTGGTCCTCAAGCAGGTATTTTGGGAGGGAAAATACAAGCTTGTGGAACACCCCAAGAAGTAATGAAAAATAAAAATAGTCTTACAGGAAAATACTTATCTAAACAAATCCAAATTACAGTTCCCAAAACTAGAAGAAAAGGTAATAAAGATTGTATTTTAGTAACCAAAGCTTCGAAAAATAATCTTAAATCAATTGATGTTTGCTTTCCTATGCAAAAATTAATTGTAGTTACAGGCGTTTCTGGTTCTGGTAAATCTACTTTAGTAAATGATGTTTTACTTGATTGCTTAAAACAAAAATATAGCAAAAAAAATAAAAACCAACAAAAAGATTTTAGTCATTTAGTTAATGATTTTAACAAAGTCAAAAAAATAGTTGAAATTTCACAAGACCCAATTGGTAAAACTCCTCGTAGCAATCCCCTTACTTATACTGGTGTTTTTGATGAAATTAGAGAACTTTACTCAAAAACCAAAGAAGCCCAAATGAAAGGTTATCAAAAAGGGCGTTTTTCTTTTAACATTAAAGGAGGCAGATGTGAAGCTTGTAGTGGCGATGGAGTTAAAAAAATATCTATGCATTTTTTACCAGATGTCTATGTTATGTGCGAAGCTTGTAAAGGAACTCGTTATCAAAAAGAAACTTTAAGCATCAAATACAAAGACAAAAACATTGCAGATATTCTTGCTATGAGTGTTGAAGAAGGTGTTTTATTTTTCCAAAATCATCCTAAAATTCAACATCAATTAGAAATTTTACAAAATGTAGGTCTTGGATACATTAAATTAGGACAGTCCTCACCAACTTTATCCGGAGGAGAAGCCCAACGAGTTAAATTAGCAAGCGAACTACACAAAAAAGTTATTCCAGGTGCTTTGTATATTTTAGATGAACCTACCACAGGACTTCATTCAGAAGATGTTAGACAATTACTTAAAGTTATTCATCAAATGACCGATCAAAAAGCTACTATTGTTGTAATTGAACATAATTTAGATGTAATTAAAAACGCTGATTATATCATTGATTTAGGTCCTGAAGGAGGAGCTTATGGCGGATATGTAGTTGCAACAGGAACCCCAGAACAAGTAAGCCAAAATGAAAAAAGTTATACTGGTAAATATTTAAAAAAGATTCTTAATGAATAAAAATAAACCCAAAATTTAAAGATTAAACCAAATTTTTAATTTGGATAAAGCAATTTTAAAAAAGAAATTGAGGAATTTAATAAAAAACTAATATTTAAAAAAAATACAAAATGGGTAAAAGCAAAAACTACTTTTAAACTCACATCAAACAAACAATTTTAGGAAATATTTTGGTCTTCGGAAAAAAAATATTTTAATTGCAACCCATCAAAAAAACCATTTAATCAAAAAGCAAAAATAACTAATAATTTCAAGAAATATTTAGTTATTATGGTATAATAAATAGTAGGAAAGAAAAGTAATTTGCACAATTACAAAGTTTATAAATGACAATTATTTTTCTACCACAAAATATTTATACAAAAGATTAAATGAATTAAAAAAGCT
>CAMOAP010000014.1 GCA_946577115.1 uncultured Acholeplasmataceae bacterium
AGATTTATTAGTTACTTTTTTGGAAAAGACCTCAAAAATATAAAGATACATTAATACCAACAACCAAAAGCAAATATGAATTAAATTAAATCAGATAATATTTTTTTATTATAAAAAATTTAATTCACTATAATATAACACAAAAAAGATGTTTAAATAAACTTAATGAATAAATAAATTGTTTGACTTTGTTTAAAATTTCAGTTAATTGAGCTTCAACTTAATTTTTTTAGCTGAAGTGAATCCTAATTTATCAACTTCAGCTTGAAATCAAGCTTTAACTATTTCTTTAAATATTTCTCCAAGAGGGATTATTAATATTTTATTATTTTCTGTTAAAAAAGTTTGTTTAACTTTTTGAAAAACTGCTTCTTGATTTGTATCTTGTACAAATAAATCTGCTTTAGTGTTAAATAAAGTTTGTTAAATTATTTCATCAAAAAGACTGTCTAAAAATATTTCAACATCGTTTTGTTCTAAAACTTCATTTAATTTTTTTTAACTTCTTCTTTAGTAACTTTTGCATCCAATACATTAAAATCTGTTTTAAATGAAATAGTTAATTCTAATTGATTCGGTAATGTGGGAATGTGTGATTAAAAGGAACAAGATAATTTTGTTGTCCTGAAGACACTGATGATAAAGTAAAATCTTTGGCAACAGGTTCCTTTTGATCTTGTTAATTATCACAATACGTAACTTATTTTTCCTTTTCTAAATTATAAGCAATGGGTTGTAGGCTTTTTCAAATGAATCTTCTTTGGGTAATTTTTCTCCCCAAACAATATTACTATTCATCATATTAAAAGTAAAAAATAAACTTAATAAAGATAATACATATACTAAACGATTTGTTTTTATTGACTGTGGTCTGTTGTCGTTTTTATTATGATACAACTTTCTTTTTTTTATTTTTTATTTATTCTAATAAATAAAACCTGCAGAAACTGATAATAACACTAATACTCCTAAAAAAGTAAGAATTTAAATTGTTCTTTATCTTTGGTTTTATATTTTTCTTTTGTTTCTTGTTCTTATATTTTTTCAACTGTTTGGATAACTGCGTAATCTTCTCAAAAAGTTTCTACAACCTCAGTTGTTATTGTTTCGATTTTTAGCGCTGCTCCAATTATTTAATAAATATTAAATAAAGAAATCAAAAGTACACTTAAAAATAAACTAAAAAATAAAAAAATTTTCTTGCCTAAGTTTACTATTTGCATTTATGATTATCCTTCCTTTTACAATATTAATATAGCAAAAAAAATGCCATTAATTATATTATAACTCAAAAAGCAAATTTAGAGTATTTTTTACTCACTAATTGTAAAAACCACAAAATAACTAGTTTTTATGTTATAATATTTTGTGATTAAGTTGTATAAAATATCATATTTTTATCCAAATTATCAAAAACAATAATAAATATTTTACCAAAAATAATTAATTAACAATAATTGGTAAATGTTTTTCATAATTAATATTTTGCTATTTTCAAATTTTTTTCTTTAATCTTTAATCTATTTTTAATATTTTATAAATTTACAAAAAGGAGCTATTTTTTTGAAAAATTACAATGCCGATAGTATTCAAATTTTAGAAGGTTTGGAAGCAGTTCGCAAACGACCAGGAATGTATATTGGTTCGACTGCTCAAAAAGGACTTCATCATTTAGTCTGGGAAATTATTGACAATTCGATTGACGAAGCTTTAGCAGGACACGCTAACAACATTAATTTAGAAATCCTACCTGGAGAAATTATTAGTGTTTCTGACAATGGTAGAGGAATTCCGGTTGATATTCACCCCAAAACAGGGAAACCAGCAGTAGAAACCATTTTAACTACTCTTCATGCTGGAGGAAAATTTGACAGTTCTTCTTATAAGGTTTCAGGAGGTCTTCATGGTGTGGGAGCCTCTGTAGTAAATGCTCTTTCTACTTGGTTTACTGTAGAAATTCACCTTAACAAACAAATCTATTTTCAAAAATACGAAAAAGGAATTGCAGTTTCACCTTTGGAAGTCATTGGAGGAACTAACAAACGAGGAACTACTATCCAATTTTTAGCAGACCCAGAAATTTTCCAAGAAACTACCATTTATAACTTTAATACTCTCAAAGAAAGAATGCAACAATTGTCTTTTTTAAACAAAGGTCTTAAATTAAACATTACTGACAAAAGATACGAAAAAGAAAATGTTTTTAAATTTTGCCATGAAAAAGGCTTACAAGACTACTTAGATTTTATTAACAATAGCCACAAACAAACTCCTTTTCACGAAATTTTTTATCTGGAAAAAGAAGCGCAAAAACTAACTTTTGAAATTGTCTTTGAATACACTACAAAACTCCGTTCTGCCCAAAAAGACGCACAAGGAAACGAAATAGAAGAAAAAGAAGGCAAAGACGCTATCCCTAACTACACTCAAAGCCAAAAAATCTTTTCTTTTGTTAACAATATTCCTACTCATGAAGGAGGAACTCACGAAGAAGGTTTTAAATTAGCCCTAAACCGTGTTGTTTCTAAATATGCTAAGGAATTCAATCTTTTAAAAAAAGACGAACATTTATTAAGTGAAGACATATTAGAAGGAATTACTGCTATTATTTCTTTAAAACATCAAGAACCTCAATTTGAAGGACAAACTAAAGCTAAACTAGCAAATACTGAAGTAAGACAAATTACATCCCAATTATTTGGCGAATTTTTAGAAAAATATTTATTAGAGCATCCCCAAGATTCAAGAAAAATAATTGATAAATGTCTTCTTTCTGCAAATGCCCGTCTAGCTGCTAAACGTGCTCGCGAAGTAGTAAGAAATAAGCCCCTTGATTCTTTAGGTTTTGCCTCCAAATTAGCTGATTGTAGAAGCAAAGACCCTCATATTTCTGAACTCTACATTGTCGAAGGAGATTCAGCGGGTGGTTCCGCTAAACAAGGAAGAGACTCGCGTTTTCAAGCTATCCTTCCTTTACGTGGTAAAGTCCTTAATGTAGAAAAAAGTCTAGATGCCAAAATTCTTACAAATAAAGAAATTAAATCCTTAATACAAGCAATTGGTGCAGGAATTAACATTGGCAAAGGAAAAGACTTTAATATAGATAAAATCCGTTATCACAAAATTATCATTATGACAGATGCCGATGTTGATGGAGCCCACATAAGAACTTTACTATTAACTTTCTTTTTCAGACATTTCCGCGAATTAATTGAAAAAGGCTATATCTATTTTGCTCGTCCTCCTTTATACAAATATCAAAAAGGAAAAAGCACTCCAAAATATTTTTATGATGAAAAAACCAAACAAACTTTTGCAACTAAAAACAACTTAAAAGATGGTTTCCAAAGATACAAAGGACTTGGAGAAATGAATCCTAATCAACTTTGGGAAACAACTATGGACCCGGAAACTCGCACTCTTCTCAAAGCAAGTCTCAAAGAATCCCTTAATGCTTTAAGTGATGAAGAAGCTTTAATGGAAGCAGACCAAACTTTTAACATGTTAATGGGAGAAAAAGTCTTACCAAGAAAAAACTTCATCTTAGAAAAAGCCTTAGAAGCTGATTTAGACGTTTAATTAAAAATAATTATTTTATACAAATAAAACTAACAAACTATAACACTAAATAACAACTAATATATATCTAAAAAGAGGTTAAAAATGAGCGACCAAAAAACTCAAAACAATGAAGACAACAACCACAAAACCCACGATCATGGCAATATTCAAGAAGTAAACTTAAGCGAAGAGATGAAAAAATCCTTCTTAAGTTATGCAATGAGCGTAATTGTATCAAGAGCTTTGCCAGACATTAAAGATGGCTTAAAACCAGTCCAAAGACGTATTTTATATAGTATGAAAGAATTAGGCGTCTACAGTCACGCAAGCTACAAAAAAGCAGCTCGTGTAGTGGGGGATGTTATGGGTAAATACCATCCTCACGGCGATTCCAGCATTTATGAGGCAATGGTAAGAATGGCTCAAGATTTTAGTTACCGTTATCCTTTAGTAGACGGTCATGGAAACTTTGGTTCAATTGATGGCGACAAAGCAGCAGCTATGCGTTATACCGAAGTTAAAATGGCAAAAATGGCAATGGAACTAATCAAAAACATTGACAAAGAAACAATTGATTTTGTTGATAATTACGATGGCACAGAAAAAGAACCATTAGTACTGCCAACAGCTCTTCCCAACTTATTAATTAATGGAGCTACAGGAATTGCAGTAGGAATGGCAACCAAAATCCCCACTCACAATTTAGGAGAAGTTATTGATGGTTTAATTAACTACATTAACAATAAAGACATTTCTATTGATGAATTAATGCAACACATCAAAGGACCTGATTTTCCTACTGGTGGTGAACTTTTAGGCTTACAAAGTTTAAAAAGTGCTTATCATACAGGTCAAGGAGCTGTTATCTTAAAAGCTAAAAGTCACGTTTTAGAAGAAAGAGGCAAAACTTCAATTATTGTTACAGAAATTCCTTATCAAGTTAAAAAAACTGATCTAATTGACAAAATTGCTTTTCTAGTTAAAAACAAAATAGTAGAAGGAATAACAGACCTTAGAGACGAATCCAGTCGCAAAGGAATGAAAATCGTAATCGAACTTAAAAGAGACACTAACGCCAAAATTATTCTTAACAAACTATACAAACATTCCCAATTAAGAATTTCTTTTGGCATCAATATGGTTGCATTAGTTGGAAAAACTCCCCAATTAGTTTCTTTAAAACAAATTTTAGAAGCTTTTTTCAATTTCCGCATTGAAGTTATTAACCGCCAAAAAAACTTTGAACTCAAAAAAGCAAGCGCCAGACAACATTTAGTAAAAGCCCTTATCACTATTTTAGAAGACATTGAAATTGCTATTAAACTCATCAAAAATTCTACAGATGTCAAAGAAGCCCAAAACAAATTAATGCAAAGATACAATTTTGACGAAATACAAAGCAAAGCCATTTTAGAAATGAGCCTTCAAAAACTTGCTAACCAAGAAACTCAAAAACTTATCACTGAAGAAAAAAACCTCACTCAAGAAATTTTAGAATGCCAAAGTATCATTGATTCCCAAAAGAAAAAAGAACGCATTTTAGAAAAAGAACTTCTAGAAATAAAGAAAAAATACCAAGATGACAGAAAAACTAACCTCAATTTTGATGCTACCCTAAACTTTGAAGACGAAGACCTAATCGAAAAAAAACCTATCATTATTACAATTACTAACAAAGGATACATCAAAAGCATGGATATTGATACTTACAAACAACAAAAAAGAGGCGGACAAGGCGTTTCTGGTATGAAAATATACGAAGAAGACTTCATTGAACATCTAGCAATTACTTCTACTCACGATTATCACTTATTTTTTACTAATAAAGGCAAAGTCTATCAACTCAAAGGCTATGAAATTCCTTTAGGTCAAAGACAATCGAAAGGAAGCCATCTTGTTAATTTCTTACCATTCGAAAAAGACGAATTTTTAACTTCTTTCACCAATATTAAAAACTTTGATCAATCCCAAGATTACTTATTCTTTGCTACCAAAAAAGGTATAGTCAAAAAAACACCTCTCAAAGAATACAGTCACATTTCCAAAAGAGGCCTTATCGCAATTAGACTAAAAAAAAACGATGAAGTCCTTACAGTAAACAAAACCACAGGCCATAAAAACATCATTCTAGCATCTAACAATGGCAATGCTATTTGTTTTTGCGAAACCAAAATTAAAAGCATTAGTCGCAACAGTATGGGTGTAATTGGGATGCGTCTTGGAAGTGATGAATTCTTAGTAGGAGCTGCTTTATTTGACACTGATTCGAAAGAACAAAACATTTTGGTACTGACTGAAAACGGCTTTGGCAAAATCACCAATGTCAATCAATACCGCATTCAAGCGCGTAGTGGAAAAGGCTCTAAAACTATCAAAGTAAATGACCAAAAAGGAAGACTTATTACCCTACAAGT
>CAMOAP010000015.1 GCA_946577115.1 uncultured Acholeplasmataceae bacterium
CATTTACACTTAAATTGTACTTGAAATTAAGGCAAATGATGAAACAAAATAGTGAAAATTGCAAGTTTAAGAGATAAAAAAATACCATATATTGCAATATATGGTATTTCAATTAATATTTATTGTTGATGATGTCAACTGTTTTTTGTTAGACCATTTATAAATAATTAAATATATAAATAGTAGAGTTACAAAAATGAATGTTAATGAATTGAATAAAAAAACTCTTATAAAAGGATTGAAGGCATAAAATGGCATATTCCCCCATCCAGCTAAAACATAATATTTTTTTTTAAAAGCAGAGTTAAAATATTTATCTATTATGGGTGGTTTCCAACTTTTTCATTTTTTATTTTCATAGTTTTCGTCATGTATTTTTAAAATTTCTGCTTTTTCTTATTGTTTTACCTCTTTATAATGTGTTACAATTTCTTCTACATTTGCACAATCTTTTAATGGTTCCATTTCAAAAGATGAAAAAAAAGTATGCTACTGAAATGAACTTCATTAAAAACAATAAAAAAAATACAAAAGTTAAAATCATGTGTAATAAAGCCAAAAAGAATGTTTTTACTAAAAAAATTTTACCAAAATTAACACCATTAGAAACTAAAGATCTTAAACTAACTCATTTTTTATTTTTAATTTTGGCACTAATAGAAAAATACACCATAACCAATAGCACCAGGAACGCATAAAATAATCAATATATTCCATTTATTAGTTATTAAATCATGAACACTAAAATTATACATTTATTTCGTGTGAAAAATCATCAAATATGCCTCTTTCTTATGTTTCTTTTTTTGTCATGGAATGATGATTATAATAATTTTGATTTTTGCCTTGTTTTAATTCTTCTTTTTCTTTTTTTTTCATCTAATAATTTTTTCATATGAAAAAGTTTTTTGCGGCTCCTATAACTTTGTCACTTAATGTAGGAAAAGTAGTCCAAAAACCAGTTGCAATAGCATTCACTAAAACTGATAATATTAAGAAAAACTTTTGATTTTAAAACTCTTTAAAAGCCGCCTTAGCAACAAAATAAAAAGGCCAACGACTAGGAAAAAATAAAAAATGAGTATCTTTGTTGTCATAATTTAGTATCATCGGTTTTATCAAAATTTTCTAAAGTAGGGTTTTGCGTTAAGTTTGCAATCATTTCAGCTGTAAGAATTGGTCCTTCTTTAAATGCTAGCTTTTTTTCTTTACTTTTTTTATTATTGTATTTGTGTATTTTCATATCTTATAGGACTTTGACATCTTTATATTATAAAATGCGATCAGCATATTTATAAACACTTTCATTAACGTGAAATACAATAACTACTAATTTTTCTTTACTGTAATTTTGAAGTAAATCAAAAACTTAGGTTCCTGTTTCTGAATCTATATTTCCTGTAGGTTTATCACCAAAGAACGAATAATAGTAACACGTTGTTTTTGTCCCCCTGAAATTTCATTAACTCTTCTATTTAGGAATGAAATATCTAATCCTACTTGGGTCATTAAATCATTAATTAAGGCAAAATGTGGTTTTTTATTTTGTAATTGTAATACTAAGACAATATTTTCAAATGCATTCATATCTTCTATTAAGTTGAATTCTTAGAAAATAAAGCCCATCATTCCATTACAATAATTATCTAAATTTCTTTGATTAAAAGTTTTAATAGGAACTTTCCATACTTCAACTACACCGCTGTTTGCAACATTGATCCCCGTTAAAACATTTAATAAATTAGATTTGCCAGAATCTGATTTACTTAAGATAAAAACCATACCTTTATTAGTCAACTTTAAAGAAACATCTTTCATAGCTATCGTCATGTTATCGTGTTTAGTAACGTAATTTTTGCTTAAATGGTTGACATACAACATTTTTAAAGGATCCTTTAGTTGTTTTGTTGATTAAAAAAATTTATAATTATACAAATGTAAAAAGTTCAAAAGCATAAACAAACTAATTTGCTACCGAATTATTTTATAACAATTTGTATATACATATATACTTAAAAAAAATATAATTACGTTTTATCTATTTTTATCTAATTTCAATTTGAAATTTTTTAATCAAATTAGAATTAATTTTTTCCATGCAATATTCTAATTCTTTTTTATCTAAGTTATTGAAAAAAAGTCTAAGTGCAAGGGAGTGTTTTTCTTTGGTTGTAGGCATTTGATAAACATCAAATAATTCACATTTGATTAAATTAAAAGGGTTTATTTGTTTAATGGTTTGTTCGATTTGATAAAAGGAATATTTGGTATCTACTAAAAAAGCTAAATCACGAATAACATTCGGAAATTTAGGGATTGGTTGGAATGTAAGTGTTTTTGTAGTGTTAAGAATTTCATCCGTTAAAAAGAGTTCACAAAGAAAACTTTCTTTTAAGTGATGTTTTGCATTAAGTTGGGGATGAGTTTTTCCGATGACTCCTATTATTTGGTTGTTAAATAATAAATTGGCTTGCATTCCTGGATGAAAATTGCTATGTTGTTGTGTTTTTTGATAAGTAAGTATAATGCCTAGGAAAGCACTAATTTTTTCAAGTATCCCTTTGGTAACAAAAAAAGAACTTGAAACATCTTGTTTGTGCCACAAAGAATTTAAGAAATTGCCACTCAAAACAAAAGCAAGACTTAATGTTTCTTGGTTGGGAAAATAAGTTTTTCCAATTTCAAAAAAATTATTATCAAAAATTTGTCGTTTGTGTTGATAGCTTAAAATTTCTACTAAATTGCTTAACAAGCTTTGTCTTAAAATCATTTTGTCTTGTGTTAAAGGATTTATTATTTTGATAAAGGGTTTTTGAGGAGTAAAAGCTTCAAACATTTCGGAGCTAATTAAACTGTAAGTAATAGTTTCATAAAATCCTAAATTAACTAATATGTTGCGCAATTCTCTAATTTTTTTTTGTTTCAATGTTAATTTTCCTTGAGTGGGAATTTGCATTGTTTGGGGAGGTAATTTATGACAACCATAAAGTCTAGTTAAATCAGAAATGACATCTTCTTTGATTTTGACATCATAACGACGCAAAGGGGCTTGGAGTTTTAATTCTTCGTTTTTTTTCTGTGGGGTTAAATTTTTTGGTGTATATATTTGGTAATCAAGGTTTAATAACCAATTTTTGATTTGAGTCGGGCACAAAAAAACGCCAATTTTTCTTGTAATAAAATCAAGATCTAAAGAAATAATAGGATTAGTACGTATTTTTTGTTTTTTAATTGTGGGTTGGTAAGTAATTTTGGCATTTGCTAAAGTGACTAAAAGTTGGCATGCTTTTTTAAAAGCTAAAGGAATGATACTCTGGTCAATGCCTCTTTCAAAACGTAGCGAACTTTCAGTTTTGGTTTTGAGTTTTTGACAAGTTTGGGCAATAGTTTGGGGCGAAAAATAAGCAGCTTCAAGAATAATTTTGGTTGTTGTAGGTTTAATGCTGTTTTCTAAAAGGCCTAAAATACCAGCTAGAGCAATGGCTTTTTTGCCATCTGTAATAACTAAATCATTTTCATCTAAAACAAAATCATTTTTGTTAATGGTTGTAATAGTTTCTTGTGGCAAGGCTTTTCTAACTTTGATTTGTTGGATAGTGCCAGAATCAAAAGCGTGTAGGGGAATGCCGTATTCGATTAAAATTAAATTAGTGATGTCCACAACATTGTTTATGGGGTTGATGCCTGATTGTAGGAGGGTGTTTCGCAACCACAAAGGAGAAGGTTTTATGGTGATGTTTTCAAAGATGCAAGTGTTGTATTCATAACAATTATCGCTTTCAATTTGTACTTTCAAAGGAGATTGAGGTAATTTTGCAAAAAAATCGTGGTTTAATTCGGGAGTTTTTTTTGAGTTTGTTTGGTTTTCGCTGTTTTTTGTTTTGTAGTTGATTGCTTTTTTTTCTTGATTTTTATTGTAGTGTTGAGAAGTCAAAACTGCTTGAAGATCTTTCGCAAAACCTAGGTGAGATAAAAGATCACCACGATTGGGAGTAAGTCCTAATTCTAAGATAAAACCATCAAGTCCTAAAGGAATTAAAGCATTACTTCCCAAATCAATTTGGTCGTTGGGGTCATCAAAAAGATAAATTCCTTCTTGTTCTTGGGTAGTTAAAAATTTGGTATTAATGCCCAACTCTTCCAAAGAACAAAGCATCCCTTCTGAAAAAAATCCATAAATTTTTTTGTTTTTAAGGGTGGAGTTAATGCCTTCCAAAAAAGAACCTTCTGAAGCTACAATAACCTTTTTGCCATTTTGTAAGTTAGAATCTCCACAAACAATTTTGACTACTTTTGCGCCAGTGTTAATTTCTACTAAATTTAATTTTTGGGAACCTTGAATTTTGTGAAAGTTAAGAATTTGCCCTACCACTAAATTAGTGTTTTTGGATAGTGGAAAAAATTTTTGTACTTCGGTAATATAATTGTAAGTTAAGGCAGAAATATTTTGGGAAAGGGGCTTCAAAAGATGTTTTTTTAAAATATTTTCAATAATTTTCATTGTCATTGTTCCTTGCAAATTGTTTTAAAAAACGCATATCATTAGTATAAAAATATCTAATATTATCAATTTGATATTTAATCATAGCAATTCTTTCAATACCTATTCCAAAGGCAAAACCTTGATATTTTTCAGGGTCATAATTGGCGTTTTTAAGAACTTGAGGATGTACTAAACCAGCTCCTAAAATTTCTAAATATTCTTTTGTGCCATCTTTTTTGGTAATTACTAAATCAACTTCAATGCTGGGTTCGGTAAATGGAAAATAAGACGGTCTTAAATGAATTTCTTGGGAAGTTCCAAATAATTCTTTGGTAATGAGTAAAAGAGTTTCTTTGAGATGTGAAAAATTAATGTTTTTATCAATTACAAGACCTTCTATTTGCATAAATTGATGGCTATGGGTAGCGTCATCGTCGTCTTTGCGGTAAACTTTTCCAGGAGAAATAATTTTGAGGGGTTTTCCTTGGCGAGCTTTCATTTCTTGGACTTGGACGTTGGAAGTATGTGTTCTCAAAAGTTTTTGGGAGTTAATATAAAAAGAGTCTTGCATTGCTCTTGCGGGATGGCTTTTTCCGATGTTGAGCATTTCAAAATTATAAAAATCAGTTTCGATTTCGTTGCCTTCTTTAATTTCATAACCTAAAGATAAAAATAAATCTTCAATTTGTTCAATGATTTGATTAAGGGGGTGAGTGCTTCCTTGACAAAAATTAAATGCTGGCAAAGTGGGATCAATTTCTTCTTGGAGTAGTTTAACGTTTAGTTGATTTTTTTGTAAAGTTTCTTTTTCTTTTGTAAAGTGAAAATAATTTCTTGTTTTAAAACGTTAATTAACTTGCCTGCAACTGCTTTTTGGGCATAAGGGATTTTTTTTAGTTCTTGGGTAAGTTCAAACAATATGCCTTTTTTTCCTAAAAATTCTTTTTCTAAGATCCTTAATTGGTCTAAATCATGTTTGTTGTTTTGTAAACTGGTTTTGAATTGTGCGGTTAGATTTTTGATTTTGGTTTGCATAAAAATGATGACGCTTTCTTTATTTTTTGGAAATTAAAAATATTTGGTTTAGGTGTTAAAATTAAAAAACTACATTTGAATTATAGAAATAATTTGTCCTTTAGTAAGTAAGGATAGCCACATTCCTAACGTAGCTCCTAATAAAACTCCTAAAGAAATGCCAAAAGATCCTTTTTTTAATCCTAAAATAGTACCTCCCAAAAACATTCCTGCTACCATTGCTGTTAAATGTAGTTGGGAGGTTTTTTGGTAAATATTTGTTTGAGTGGGTTTGCTTAAATAAATTGCTAATACAACAATGAAAATAGAGTTAAAAATAATGTAATTGCTTAACAATTGGCTACTTAAAAAAGGTTTTTTGGGTGTGTTTGTTTGGGGAAAATTGTTTTTTTTAATTAAGGCTTTTTTTGTTTTTTGGTTCATATAAATATCCTTTCTGGGATAAAATTTTTAAAAATTGTGATTTGCAAAAATGAATGTTCGAAATGTTTGCAAAATATATAATTTGTGATTTGTGATTTGTGATTTTGGTTTTTTTAATTATTTTATATTTGGTTCGTACAAAATAATTAAAAGCAAAAAAATAAAGTTAAGTTGGGAATTGTTTATTTGTTTAAAAGCTTTATCCCATTTGATAGCTTTTGAAGTGCAATAAGCAATTGAAGGAACATCAGGAACAATAATTATAGCAAACGAATGAAGTGAAGGAAACGAAGCATCTTTTGCTTGATCCTTCTATGAGTTGTTTGGCAAATTTTTTATTGATTCCAGAAATAATAGAATAGTCAAGTGCACCAGATACAAGCACATCATCATGAACATCAGACATTAAATGTTTTTTTACTGATGCTTCAATAAAATTGCGTAATTGGGTTCTGTTTGTTTGATTGTTGTAAACATTTTGATAATCTATTCAATTGCGTTTGTAATATTGTATCATTTTACCATATTAACTAGAAAAATAATTTCCTTGAGGAAAAATATAAAGGGTTTGGCAAATGGTAATTATGGCTTTTATTTCGTAAGCTATATAAAAATTTTGGTCAAGGCCCATATCCCATATAAAACGTAATTATGCCTATATGATTGTGTTCTATAAGATAGGTGTTTTTGTTAGATCATATAACATAAATGTAAACATGCCTTGCAATTCATCTAAAAAAATTAATATCTTTTCTTGATATATTGCTTAAAATAACTTCGCAATCTGATTTTGTTTGGAACTAATATTTATCTTTGTATTTTTGGCTCAAATCTAAGTGATTATAAATCTCTCCATTTGTTGCGAGCACTAATGTTGTTTCTTTATTATAAAGTGGTTGGGATTACCAGCATTGACATCTATAATTGATATTCTTTTGTGTGCTAAAATGGCTTTTTGGGAGAAAAAAATTCCTGAACAATCAGGTCCTCGATGGCGCATCAAACTTGAAAGTTTAAGAGTTTGGTCACGCAATATTTATGGATGGGTTTTAATATTTATTATTCTCAAAATTGAACACATTTTATTCTCCTTTAAAGGCATTGAAAACACATTTTATTTTTTTATCGATAAACAACTTCATAACAAATTACAATCTTTAAAAAAATCATATAAAGTATTTTTATCGCTGTGAGTAGCAGTTAAATTGTCCATTTTGTGAAGTAGTTTCATAATAAGTATTTGACATTACAATTCCTATATTTGCAAATTGAAGCATTTCAAAATTGTTGTAACCATCCCCATGCAAATTAATTGGCAGTCTTTTTGTGGTCTTTCATAATTGCTTGGATGCCATAAACTTTATTAACTTGTTGGGCACTTAAACTTACAAAACCAATTTTTTCAATAATAAGTGTCGAGTTGTTTAAAATCTTTTAAAAAATCAACAACAAGAGCGTTCATTTTGATGAAATAAATTAATTTTGTAAATAGGTTTGTCTAAATGAAGATTGTTTTTGATGGAATATTTTTTTGCAATATTAAATTATCAAACAAACTTTTATAATCATGATCTGTTGTTTGGTTTATACCCTTTCCTAAAATATTACTAGTGTATTTACGCTAGAGTTTTTAAATTTTTTTTGGTTTATTAAGGAATTAATTTGGTTTTATCTTTGTATAAAGTTTGGTCAATATCCAAAAAGAATAGTTTTTTCATATTTGTTTTTTATTCCTTGAAATATTATAATGCAAATATAACTAATTAATGAAAAAATGATGAAGCAATTATAAAATAACATAAAATATTATAAAAATACTATTAATAAATTTTTAAACTTTGATATAAATTATAACATTTCCGAAAATCATTTTCTTTTTTATAAACAAAGCTGTTTTTTCTTCTTATTTTTTTAATTAAAAATCATTATCTAAAAATATTTTAGATCAATATTAAAAAATAATTGTAGTTCCTTTGTGTCCGAATTAAGGATTTAAAAGGTTTTTGGAATAATTACAAATTTTTAAAATAGAAGGAAATGTTCTAATAAATTACAATAAAATAAATTTTTGCTTTTTTGGCATTTAAAAGGATGACTTTTGTCATATCCCCAGGAATCGATTAAACTCTTGCTTTATATTCTTTTACATGGTGTATTTATAAACCTTTGTTGGATCTTTTAATTCTTTAATTAATTTGATTACATGTATAATTTAAAAAAATAACTTCCCTTAACAACGCCATATTTTTTTAAAATACTAACTATAATTGATCATAATTTAAAATCTTCATAATTTCAATATCAGTTATTTTTTTGGTATTGTTTTAATTTAACAAAAATTTATCCAATGTGATTGGAAATCAAAAGAAATTTTATCAAAAAAGAAATTATTTATTTTTTTTAATTTATAATAAATAGTGTGATAAAAATAAAATGTTTGCATCCATAAACTGTTTTTTTCTGCTAAAAAGACAATATTTTTTTGATGTTGGCTTTTTTGTTTAAAATGCATTTCACAAAAAAATGATTACTAATATTGTTACAAAAAAAAGATTTAATTAAATTAAAAACAAAAAAAATGAAAAGCAAAGCAAAAATCAGAAAAATGCGCAATGATAAAAAAGCATAAAACGAAATATTGGGGAAAAACAAAAATATGAAAACATATAAAAAATAATGTGAAATTGTAATTCCTATAAAAGTAATAAAATATAGTAATATAATAATTTCAAATAA
>CAMOAP010000016.1 GCA_946577115.1 uncultured Acholeplasmataceae bacterium
TCAACATGTATTATTGGCATTGATGTTTAATTCTATTATAACTCTTTTTTGTGTTAAAATATGATCACTTTTTTCACACTTTTTGGGTTTTTGATAAAATAAGGGTAAAAAAAGCTAAATAATGTTTAAAAAAAGGTGAAAAAATGATAAATTAATATGATAAAAATATTTAGGTAACATTTTTGAAAATGATTGTTAAATTTAGTAAAAACAATTACAAAAAGAAAAAAATTATGAAAAGATTCAAAGACATTAAAAACAATTATGTAATTATTAAAAGGAAAAATAATTATCTAAATTTGGTTATTTATATTATTGTAATTTGACAAAATAATAATTAAAGTAATAAATCAGAATAAAAAGTAAAAAAATCTCAAAATAGATTGACAAAACAGCTTTTTTAAGATAAAATAAACTTAGGTTTAAAATTAATTTTTGCATTCTTTGGCATGATTATTAATTTTTTTAAACTTAATTAAAGTGCTAATAATAATTTTTGGTCAGTTATTCATTACGTTTTGATTAACCTTTTATTTGTTAAAAAATTTTATTATGAATTATAATAAATGCTTAAAACAAACAAAATTACCAAGAAAGGATTTGATAAAATGGCTGTTCCTTTTAGACGCACCGGAAAAACGGCAAAAAGAAAAAGACGTACTCATTATAAGTTGAGTAATCCTGCTTTAGTTCTTTGTAAAGAAACTAATACTTTTACTTTGTCTCACAGAGTTACTAAAAATAGTTGTTATTACAAAGGAAAACTTATTTTAGAAAAAAACCTCCTAAAGCTCAAAAAAACAACTGACAATTAATTTATCATTATTAGATAAATTATTTTTCTTAAATAATTGTTTTCTTAGACAAATATATTGTTTTTACTCATTTGGTTGGTATTATTTTCATTTATAGTTTGAATATTTTTTTGGTTTTATTTATTTTTTTATATTTATTATTTAATTTATTTTAAAAGAATTATTTTATTTTTAAGTATAGAAGATAAAAAACAAATAAAACCAAGGAGAAGCATAAATTTTATTAAAAAAATCATTATCACACTTTTTACTTGCTATTATTTGTGTATTTTTAAGTGTGTTTTTTTATTTCCTGTTAATAACAAAGTAAATAAATAAATCCTTTCACAATTTTAATTATTTGAAACAGCTTTTTTATTTTAAAAAAATTATTAATTATTTTTTTAATTTTTGTAATCAAAATGACTTGCAATAAAGTCTTTTTTAAGGTATAATAAAAAGGCTTGTTTTAAATATTTTTTCTTTTAATCCAAAAAAACAAAACACTAATGTCAGTTGTCTAAGAAAACAATTATTTAAGAAAAATAATTTATCTAATAGACAATATTTTTAAATATTTATAAAAAAGGAGAATATAAGTGAACAAAAAAGAAAAAGAAATTATCAAAATAATTCTAAGAGCCTACGACCATCATTTAATTGATCAAGCAGCTAAAAAAATTATTGATATGGTCAATAAAACAGGAGTAAATATTGAAGGTCCAATACCTCTTCCTACCAGAAAAGAAGTATTTACTGTTTTGCGTTCCCCTTTCGTTAACAAAGATTCAAGAGAACAATTTGAACGACGAACTCACAAACGTTTAATTCAAATTATTAATCCTAATAAAAAAACAATTGAATCTTTAATGCATATTAGTTTGCCACCTGCAATTGATATTTTGTTAAAAAAATAAACCAATAGCAAAAAACAAACAATTTAGACACTATTCATTTTAATATAAATAAATATTTACTTTTTGAAAAACACTTTAAAAAGATTTTTAAAAATTTTAAAACCAAAATGAAAAAAAAGAAAGGGGAAGGATATGGCTCAAGGAATCTTAGGTAAAAAAATAGGAATGACTCAAATTTTTAACGAACAAGGAGAATTACTTCCAGTAACAATAGTAGATGTTGCAGCCAACGTTGTTTTACAACAAAAAAAAGTTGACCAAGACGGCTATCAAGCTACTCAAATAGGTTTTTGTGATAAAAAAGAAAAAAACACTTCTAAACCTATGTTAGGACATTTTAAAAAAGCAACTACTGCCCCTAAGCGCTTCATTAAAGAAATTAACTTTAGTTCAGATGTCAACTCAAACCTAGCTAATTTAGCGTTAGGTGCCCTAATCACAAACGCTTTATTTCAAGTAGGTGATTTAGTTGATGTCACAGGAACTTCCAAAGGTAAAGGTTTTGCTGGTTCTATTAAAAGACACAACCAAAGAAGAGGTCCTGAAAGTCACGGGTCTCGTTATCACCGTCGTCCAGGTTCAATGGGCCCTATTAAAGGCAAATTAAAAGGTAAAAAACTACCAGGACACATGGGACACGAAACTGTTACTATTCAAAATTTAGTTATTATTTCGGTGGATACTGAAAAAAATTTATTCTTAATTAAAGGCAATGTACCAGGACCTAATAAAGGTTTTGTAATGATCAAATCTGCTGTAAAAAAATTAACAAAGGAGCAAAAGCATGCCAAAAATTAATATTCTTAATCAACAAGGCGACTTCGTTTCTGAAAAGATTTTAGCAACTACTGTTTTTGATATTAAACCTAATCAACAAGTTTTATACGACGTTGTAAATGCTCAAAGAGCTGCAATGCGTCAAGGCACACACGCTACCAAAACTCGTGCCTTAGTTGCTGGTGGAGGTAAAAAACCATGGAGACAAAAAGGAACTGGTCGTGCTCGTCATGGTTCTATTCGTTCTCCTTTATGGCGTGGCGGCGGAGTTACTTTTGGACCGTCCCCAAGAGATTATTCTGTTAAAGTAAACCAAAAAGTACGTAGTCTAGCTCTAAAATCAGCTTTATCACTCCAAGCTCAAAATAATAAATTAGTAGTTGTAGACAACATTAATTTAACAACTCACAAAACTAAAGATTTCCAACAAATGTTACAAAAATTAAATATCACTTCCAAATCCTTAATTGTAGTTACTCAAATGACAGAACAATTAGCTTTGGCTTCTCGCAATCTATCTTATATTACTTTAGAAACAACCTCTCATGCAAGCGTTTATCAAATCCTTAATTGCAAACAATTAGTCTTAACTGCTGAGGCTGTTAACTATTTTGAAGAGGTTTTAAAATAATGAATAAATACTATGATTTAGTTAAAGCGCCAATCATTACTGAATTAACTAATAAATTGATCGAAAGACAAAATAAATACACCTTTAAAGTTGCCAAAACATCTAATAAAGTAGAAATTAAAAAAGCTTTAGAAAGCATTTTCCAAGTTAAAGTTTTATCAGTTAACACTCGCAATGTTTTACCTCAATTCAAAAGAAAAGGTAAATTCGAAGGCTATACTTCGGGTTATAAAAAAGCTATTTGCAAAGTAGCTCCGGGGCAAAAAATTAAAATACTTGCTGACGAATCAACTCAAACTTAAACAAAACAAAGATTAACAATTAAAAAAAATATAAGGCAGGTATAAATATGGCAATTAAAAAATATAAACCCACTACAAATGGATGTCGTAATATGAGTGTTTCTACTTTTTCAGAAATCACCACTCAAACTCCTGAAAAAAGTTTATTGGTATCTTATAAAGACCAAGCCGGACGCAATAACCAAGGTAAAATTACAGTAAGACATCGTGGCGGCGGAGTTAAAAGAAAATACCGTTTAATTGATTTTAAAAGAAACAAAGATAACATTGTTGGCAAAGTAGCTACCATTGAATATGATCCAAACCGTAGTGCTAACATCGCCTTAATTTACTATGTAGATGGCGAAAAAAGATACATTCTTGCTCCTAAAGGACTTACAGTAGGGATGCAAATTGTTTCTGGTAAAGAAGCAGATATTAAAGCTGCCAATTGCCTTCCTTTAATTAATATTCCAGTAGGAGCAACTGTTCATAACATCGAATTAAAACCAGGTAAAGGCGGACAAATTGCTCGTAGTGCTGGTTCTTCTTGTCAAATTATTAGTAGAGAAGACAAATACGTACTATTACGTCTTCAATCAGGCGAAGTTCGCAAAGTGCTTGGAACTTGTCGTGCTACTATAGGAGAGATTGGCAATGAATCTTACAAACTAATTAATTACGGTAAAGCAGGTAAAAAACGTTTCTTAGGAATAAGACCAACAGTAAGAGGTTCTGCTATGAACCCGAACGATCACCCTCATGGCGGTGGCGAAGGTAGAGCTCCTATTGGACGCAAATCACCAATGACACCTTGGGGTAAAAAAGCTCGCGGGGTCAAAACTCGTGATCGTAAAAAAGCATCTAATGCTTTAATTATTAGACGTCGTGCAAAATAAGGAGTTGTTAATATGCCACGTTCAGTTAAAAAAGGACCTATTGTTGCTAGCCATCTATTAGCAAAAATAGAAAAACAAAAAAACTTAAAAAACAAAAAAGTGATCCAAACTTGGTCACGCAGTTCTACAATTACACCTATTTTTGTAGGACACAAAATCGCTGTTTATAACGGACGAGAACATATTCCAGTCTATATTACAGAAAACATGGTAGGACATAAGTTAGGTGAATTTTCCCCTACACGCACTTACCGTGGACACAACAAAAAAGACAAAAAAATGCAAAAAAAATAAAATAATGGGAAGGAATAACTATGGAAACCAAAAACGCCAAAGCGATTGTTAGAAAAGTTTCAATCGCCCCTCGCAAATCACGTTTAGTTGTTGATTTAATTCGAGGAAAAAATATTGCACAAGCTCAAGCTATTTTAACTTTTACCCCTAAAGTAGCTGCTCCCGTTATTTTAAAACTTTTAAACAGTGCTGTTTCCAATGCTGTTAATAATTTAAAATTAAACCGCGAACAACTTTATGTTAAAGAAGTTTTTGTCAACGAAGGATTTCGTTTAAAACGTATGTTTCCAAGAGCTAAAGGTTCTGGTGATATGATTAAAAAAAGAACTAGCCACATTACTTTAGTAATAACTTCTAGCCCAAACTTGCAAACATCAAAGGAGGAAGAAAAAAGTGGGTCAAAAAACTAATCCTAACGGCTTAAGATTAGGCATTATTAGAACTTGGGAATCTCAATGGTTTGTTAATGATAAGGAAATTCCTAATTTAATTAAAGAGGATTTTTTAATTCGTAAACTAATCCATAATTTTGCTAAAAAAAGCGCTATCAGTCAAATTGACATCGAACGCCTAAAAGAAAAAAACAAAAACCGTATCACTATTTCTGTCCACGCCGCTAAACCAGGCGTTATTATTGGAAAAGATGGCGATACACGCAACAAATTGGTTGCCCAACTTAAAGAAATTACCCAAAAAGGCATTAATCTTAATGTTTTAGAAGTTAAAAACCCTGATAAAATCGCTTTATTAATTGCTCAAAATATGGCTGCACAACTAGAAAATCGTATGTTTTTTCGCCGTGTTCAAAAAATGGCAATTCAAAAAGCCTTAAAAGCAGGCGCCAAAGGAGTAAAAACTTTAATTTCTGGTCGTTTGGGTGGTGCTGAAATAGCTCGAAGCGAAGGACATGCCGAAGGTAGAGTTCCTCTACACACTCTAAGAGCAGACATCGATTACGCTGCTGTTGAAGCTCACACTACTTATGGAGTTTTAGGAATTAAAGTATGGATTTTCCACGGTGAAGTTTTACCAGGACAAACCATTCTAGACACTAGAAAATCGTTTTCCTCCCAATATTCTAATACTCCTAACAGACGCCCTCGCAATTTCAAAGGAGGCAACAATAATCATGTTAATGCCAAAAAGAACTAAATATCGTCGCCCTCACCGCGTTAGTTTTGAAGGAAAATCCAAAGGTAAAAATGTTATTGTCAACGGAAACCACGCTTTGGTTGCTAAAGAAGGTGCTTTTATTACTAACAAACAAATTGAAGCCGCTCGCATTGCAATGACACGTTACATGAAAAGAACAGGAAAAGTGTGGATCAACATTTTCCCGCATCTATCCTTAACTAAAAAACCTTTAGAAGTAAGAATGGGTTCTGGTAAAGGTTCTCCGGAAGAATGGGTAGCTGTGGTAAAAACAGGTAAAGTTTTGTTCGAAGTTAAAGACACCACTAATTCTTACCAAATAGAAATAGAAGCTTTAAGACTTGCGTCTCACAAATTACCGATTAAAACTAAAATCGTTAAAAAAGGTGCTGAAATATGAAAACTCAAGAAATTTTAAAATTAAATCCAGAAGAATTAGAAAACAAAGTAGACAAATTAAAGCAAGAACTGTTTGATTTGCGTTTTCAATTAGCTTTAGGCAAACTAACTAACACTGCCAAAATAAAAAATCTTAAAAAAACTATTGCTCGCATCAAAACCATCCTAACCCAAAAAAGCAATCAAACACAAACAGACTCTACACCAACTTTTATCACTTCTACTGCCAAACCTTTTTTAGCAAAACCAACCACCTCTGATTTAGATGTTACTGTAGAAACTATCAAGGAGGAAAAAAATAATGCAACGCAATTTTAGAAAAACTTTCGTAGGTAAAGTAGTTTCAGATAAAATGGATAAAACCATTACTGTTATTGTTGATATTTATAAAAAAGATCCTTTATATGGCAAAAGAGTGAAACAATCGAAAAAATTCCACGTCCATGATGAAAATCAAGAAGCCAAACCAGGCGATTTAGTTAATTTTATGGAAACAAGGCCTCTTTCTAAAACTAAAAGATTTCGATTATTCAAAATTATTTCCCATTCAAAGAGTTTAAAGTAAGGAGATTTTGAGATGATTCAACGAGAAAGTCGTTTAGTCGTAGCGGATAACAGCGGCGCTAAAGAAGTTTTAGTTATTGGCATTTTAGGAGGCACTCGTCGTAGTCATGTAAATATCGGAGATATTGTAGTGGTAACTGTTAAATCAGGTTATGGTACAGTTAAAAAACATGACGTTCTAAAAGCTGTCATTGTACGCACCAAAAAAGGTCTAAGACGTCAAAATGGCTCTTACATTAAATTTGACGATAATGCTGTAGTGCTTTTAAAAGAAGATTTAAATATTATTGGTACCCGTATTTTTGGTCCAGTAGTTAGAGAATTGAGTGATAAGAAATTTTCGAAAATAGTTTCTTTAGCCCAATTAGTTTTGTAAGGAGACAACTCAATGCGTATTAAAGTAGGAGAAACAGTAGCTATTTTAGCTGGAAAAGATCGTTTTGTCACAGACGAATCAGGTAAAAAAAGGACTAAAACAGGTAAAGTATTAAAAGTTTTTGCCAAAACTCAAAAAATTATTGTTGAAGGTGTCAACATCAAAACAAAACACCAATCTCCTTCCCAAAACGAAGAAAAGGGCACCATCGTTAAACAAGAAGCGCCCATTCATATTTCTAATGTAGCTTTAGTGGACCCCCAAACACAAACTCCCACTAAAGTAGGTATTCGCATAAAATCAGGTAAAAAAGTTCGTTATACTAAAAAAACAAATCAAACATTAGACGAAAAAAATTAAGGAGGCTTTGTAGCAATGTCAATTCAAAAAGAAAATACTTTAGACTATTCCAAAATCACTGCTACCTTAATGGAAACTTTTAATTATAAATCCATTATGCAAGTCCCAAAAGTAGAGAAAGTTGTCATCAATATGGGTGTAGGCGATGCTATTTTCAATGTTAAAGTTTGGGATGATGTAGTAGAAGAATTAAAATTATTAAGCGGGCAAAGCCCTGTTATCACTAAAGCCAAAAAAGCTATTTCTAATTTTAAATTACGTGAAGGCATGCTAATTGGAGCTAAAGTGACTTTAAGAGGAGCTCGAAAAGAAGCATTTTTATACAAATTAACTCGTTTAGTTTTCCCCCGCGTAAGAGATTTTAGAGGCATTTCTGGCAAATCTTTTGACGGTAGAGGTAATTACGCTCTAGGATTAAAAGAACAAATTGTTTTCCCAGAAATTAATATCGACAAAGTTAAAAAAATTCGTGGCATGGATATTATTATCGTAACCACTGCCAAAAATAACACTCAAGCCAAAAAGCTTTTAGAGCTTTATGGTATGCCGTTTAAAAATTAAAGGAACTAATACTTATGGCTAAAAAATCCAAGATCGTAAAAGATCAAAAACAAAGAGAGCTAGTTTTAAAATATTCCAAACTACGCTTAGAACTTAAAAAAAAAGCTGATTACACTGGATTGTCTCAAATTCCTGCCAAAGCATCACCTGTACGTTTAAAAAACAGAGATTCTATTGATGGAAGACCACGCGGATACATTCGTAAATTTGGCATTTCTCGCATTAATTTTAGGCAATTAGCTCATCAAGGTAAATTACCTGGAGTCAGAAAAACTAGTTGGTAAAGGTAAAAAGGAGGCTCAAACATGGTTATGACAGACCCTATTGCAGATATGCTGACACGCATTCGTAATGCCAATCAAATGTCACATTTAAAAGTGTTATTACCTGCTTCTAAGTTAAAATTAGAAATTTTAGCAGTTTTAAAAAAAGAAGGTTTTATTAAAGATTTTTATCTATCTCAGTCATCTCGTGAAATAATTATTAGTTTGAAATATTCTCCCAACAAAGAAAGAGTTATTAAAGGCTTAAAAAGAGTTTCCAAACCAGGACTTAGAGTTTATGCATCAGCAGAACAAATTCCTAAAGTACTTAATGGTTTAGGAGTTGCTTTGGTTTCTACTTCTAAAGGAATTTTAACAGACGCTCAAGCTCGCCTTTCTAAAGTTGGTGGCGAAGTTTTAGCTTATATTTGGTAATTAATTACCAAATCAAAAGTAGTTAAAGGAGAAAATTATGTCACGAGTAGGAAATAAATCGATTGAAGTCCCTAATACAGTTAAAGTTGATATCAAAGATAGCAATTTTATCTCAGTTGAAGGCCCTAAAGGCAAATTAGAATATCAATTCAATCACAGATTAACAATCACTAACGACAACAAAGTCATCACAGTCAAACGTCCTAATGATGAAATTTTTATGAAAAAAATTCATGGAACCACCAGAGCCTTGCTTTCTAATATGGTAGAAGGCGTAAGCAAGGGTTTTCAAAAAACCTTAAAAATTGTAGGGTTAGCTTATCGCGCTCAAATTAAAGATAAACAATTAATTTTATCTTTAGGTTTTTCTCATCCCGTAAGTCTTGCCATACCTGATAATCTAGAAGTGTTAGTTCACCAAAATACAGAAATTGTTATTAAAGGAATTGACAAACAACTTGTCGGCGAATTTGCTGCTAAAAACGTAAAAATACGTAAACCAGAGCCTTATAAAGGTAAAGGCATCCGCTACGTAGGGCAATACGTTAGACAAAAAGCTGGTAAAAGTGCTAAAAAAACAAGAAAGGACTAAAAATAAGTTATGATAACTAAACAATCCTCTAATTTGCTTCGTAAAAAACGCCATCTTCGCCTTAGAAAAATTGTTTCAGGCACATCACAAAGACCACGTTTAAATGTTTTTAGATCTAATAAATTTCTTTATGTTCAAATAATTGATGACACCCAACAAACAACTTTATGCAGTGCTCATAGTAAAGAAGCGAATATTTTGGGATCCAATATCAAAGCCGCTGAAGCAGTAGGCGCTCTGATAGCTAAAAAAGCCTTATCCCAAGGCATTAAAAACGTTGTTTTTGATAGATCAGGTTATTTGTATCACGGCAAAATCAAAGCTTTAGCTGATGCTTGTCGTAAATCAGGCTTACAGTTTTAAAGGAGAAAAACAAAATGAAAGCAATAAAGAAAGAATTTAACAACAAATCCCCTCTTTTAGAAGAAAAAGTGGTTAAAATTAATCGTATTACTAAAGTAGTTAAAGGTGGCGCTCGTTTTCGTTTTTCTGCTTTGGTAGTTGTTGGTGATAAAAAAGGGCAAATTGGTTTTGCCACCGCTAAAGCTAAAGAAATTGTAGAAGCTATTAAAAAAGCTTTAGAAAAAGCCAAAAAACAATTAGTTCGTATTCCTATTACAGGAACCACTATTCCTCATGACACTATTGGACGTTTTGGAGCGTCTAAGTTTTTTTTAAAACCAGCTTCCAAAGGAACTGGAATTGTTGCTGGAGGAAAAGCTGCTAGAACTATTTTAGAATTAGTAGGCATTAATGATGTTCTTACTAAAACTTTTGGTTCGCGCACCTCTATTAACGTAATAAGAGCAGTAATGGATGGATTACAAAGTTTACGTACTAAAGAAGAAGTAGCTAAATTAAGAGGCATTACTTTAGCGAAAAAAGAACAATGAAATTAAAAGTTACTCTTATTAAAAGCCTTATTGCTTGTCGTGTTAATCAAATTAAAACCGCTCACTGCCTAGGTTTGAAAAAAATTAACAATCAAGTTATTAAAGATGATACTCCAGCCATCCATGGGATGATTAAAACCATCAGTCATCTTGTTTTAGTTGAAAAAGTTTCTGATACAAAGGAGCAAAAATAATGTTACACACACTAAAACCAGTTACTAATGCTCGTAAATCCACTAAACGTTTAGGACGTGGACCTGGTAGTGGCACTGGTAAAACTTCTGGTAAAGGTCATAAAGGACAATTAGCACGTTCAGGAAAAACTTTGCGTCCCGGCTTTGAAGGCGGACAAATTCCTTTTTTTCAAAGAATTCCTAAAAGAGGATTTCACAATTTTGCCCAAAAAAAATACGCTCTTCTTAACCTTAAAACTCTAGAAACCCTTCCTCAAGATACCGTTGTTACTCCTCAATTATTGTTAGAAAAAAAAATAATCAAAGACCAATTATGTGGTATTAAAGTTTTGTCGCAAGGAACTCTCACTAAAAAATTATGCGTAAAAGCTTCAAAATTCTCCAAACAAGCTCAAGCAGCCATTTTAGCAGTTGGTGGAAATATAGAGGTAATTTAAAGATGAAACGTCAATTAAAATTAGTTTTATGCAATTGTAAATTAATGTTTAAAATCTTTTTTACCTTATTTATTATTTCTATTGTTTGTTTAGGAACTTCTTGGCCTCTTCCTTTTATTAATTCTGAATCTCTGGATTTGTCAAAACTTTTTGGGGTTTTTTCCATAAACGCTGGTACTCTTTTTGGATTGGGAATAACTCCTTATATTACTGCTTCCATTGTAGTGCAATTTTTGCAAAAGCTCCTTCCTATTTGTCGTGAATGGAAAGACCAAGGACAAATGGGCAAACGCAAACTTAATCTTTTGACACGTAGTCTTGCTTTATTATTTTCTTTTGGGCAATCTTTTGCTTTTTTGAACAGTTATTCAAAACTTTTAGTCACATCAATAAGCACAAGCCAACTGTTTTTGTTAGCTTTAATTGCTACTGCAGGAGTTGCTATTTTAATTTGGTTTGCTGACCTGATCAATACCAAAGGTATTGGGAATGGGACTTCTATTTTAATTGTTGTTTCGATGAGTCACAGCCTAATTAATCTATTTGCAAATTTGAACAAATCATATTTATCTCAAAATATTTTTTTAACTTCGAAAACTTTTAAATTTGCATGTATTATTCTTATGCTTCTCTTATTTTTAATTTTTACTGTGGTTGTGCAAATAACATCTTTAAAAATACCTATCAATTATGCGCGTAATCAAGTGCCATGCAATAGCTACATTCCATTAAAAATTAATAGTGCAGGAGTTATGCCAGTTATTTTGGCATTTTCTTTATTGCAACCTTTCCAGATTTTAGCAGGAGTTATTGGGAATGAAAAATTGACTAAGTATGTAAATTTTTTTACCAACACCAATTATTCTAACAACCAAATTAACTTCTTTGCCATAGGCTTTTTAGTCTTGTTAGTAATTGTTCTTTCTTTCTTTTCTGCTTTTATGAATGTCAATCCCGAAGATATTTCAGAACATTTATCTAAACAAGATGCCTATATTGCAGGCTTAAGACCAGGTGAACAAACTACTCGTTATTTAGCTAATACTTTATTTAAAATCACTATTTTAGGCACTGTTTTTATTGCTACTCTTGTTGTAACACCTATTCTTATGGAACATTTTTTAAGTTTGAAAGATATGAAATTAGGAGGAACCAGTTTGCTTATTATTGTTAGTGTAGCCCTTGAAACTATCCAACGAATCAAAGCTACTGCCAACAAAAAAGAATATCAAAAATTATTTTAATTAAGCAAAAAAGACAACATGATACTAATATTATTAGGACCACCCGGCATTGGTAAAGGGACTCAAGCTTTTGTTTTATCAGATATTTTAAAAATAAACCACATTTCAACAGGCGATATTTTCCGTAAAAATTTTAAAGAAAATACTAAATTAGGCATTTTAAGTAAAAAATTTATTGCTCAAGGACTTTTAGTTCCTGACGATATCACTAATCAAATGATAGCTGATTACTTGTCTAAGGACATAGCTGCTAAAGATTTTTTATTAGACGGCTTTCCCCGCAATGTTTTTCAAGCTTGTTTTTTGGATGATTTTTTTAAAAAAACTCATTTATTTTTAACGAAAGTCATCTATTTTAACGCTGGCACCCAAGATTTAATGAAAAGAATTGTAGGACGCAGAATTTGTCCTGAATGTGGCAAGGTTTATCACATCGAAAACATTCCTCCCAAAAATTCAGGCATTTGTGACAAAGACCAAAAAATCTTAATTCAAAGAGAAGATGATAAACCAGAAACTTTCCTTAAACGACTCAAAGTGTTTAATAAAGAAACATTGCCATTAGTGAAATATTATCGCGAACAAAACCAACTTTTTGAAGTAGATGGCATGCAAAACATCGACCAAGTTACTAAAATGATTTTAGAAGTTTTAGAAACGGACCGCAAATGATTCCAATTAAAAATCCTCATGAAATTGCTATCATGAAACAAGCAGGAAAAATCATTAAAGAAGCCCAACGATTACTTGCTTCCTTTGTTATTCCAGGAATATCAACTTTTTATCTAGATTTATTAGCTAAGAATTTTTATCAAAAAAAAGGTGTCATTTCTGCCTTTAAAGGTTACAATGGCTTTCCTAAACATATTTGTGCCTCAATTAATGAAGTGGTAGTTCACGGAATTCCTTCCAAAAAAACCATCCTTAAACAAGGTGATATCATTACCTTAGATTTAGGAATTAACTATCAAGGTTATTATGTTGATTGTGCTTATTCTTATGCTGTAGGAACTGTTTGCCAAACTACTCAAAATTTGCTTGCATTTACTAAAAAAGCCTTATTAAAAGGTCTTTTACAAATCAAGCCCCAAAATCATTTTTCTGATATTTCTCATGCCATTGAACTTTGTGCTAAAAAAAATAATTTAGGCATTGTAGAAGAATTTACCGGACATGGTATTGGTACATCTTTGCATGAAGAACCCTATATTCCTAATTTTGGCAAACCCCACGAAGGCGCAATATTGCAGCCAGGAATGACTTTTTGTGTGGAACCTATGCTTACTGTAGGGAATCCCGAAATTGCTATTTTGCAAGATAATTGGACTGTAGTTACCATAGATAAAAGTCTAAGTGCTCATTTTGAACACACAGTTTTAGTAACTCCTACAGGATATAAAATACTTGCATAATATATTTTTCATTTTACCAAATTACATCACAATCGCCCCCTAACCCCAGAAATAAAAATTAAAGGAATTACTTTTAATGCCAAAAAAAAATTTAAACGAAAATGAATCCAAAATTGAAATCGAAGCTCAAGTTGTTGAATTATTATCAAATGATAAATTTAAAGTAGAGCTTTCAAATAAAAAAACGATTATTGCTTATGTTTCTGGTAAAATACGTATCAACAACATACGCATTTTACCTGGTGATAAAGTAAGAATTGAATTATCACCATACGACCCTACACGAGCACGAATCACTTATCGTTTTAAGTAAGGAGAAAAGACTATGAAAGTTAGAGCTTCAGTTAAAAAACGCAGCGAAGATGATATTATTGTTCGTCGCAAAGGACGCATTTATGTTATCAATAAAAAAAATCGTAGACACAATCAAAGACAAGGATAAAAGGAGATATTTATGGCACGAATTGCAGGAATAGATATTCCAAGCGATAAAAGAGTAGTAATTTCATTAACTTATATTTATGGTTTAGGCAATAAATTATCTCATAAAATTTTAAATGAGTTAAACATTGACCAAAATATTAGAGTTAAAAATTTAACCGAACAGCAATTATCAGCTTTACGTATTGAAATTACTAAATACAACGTAGAAGGCGACCTAAGACGCGAAGTTACTTTAAATATTAAACGTTTAATGGAAATTGGAGCTTACAGAGGACTACGTCATCGTAAAGGATTGCCTGTAAGAGGGCAAAAAACTAGAAACAACGCTCACACTGTGAAAGGAAAACCTAAAGCAATTGCTGGTAAGAAAAAATAATAAAATTAACTAAATAATAAAAATAATAAAGGAGAAAGGCATTGGCAAGAAAAAAACTACTAAGCGCAAAGTTAAAAAAAATATTCCTTTAGGAATCGCACATATTCATACCACCTTTAACAACACTATCGTTACTATCACCGATCTTAACGGTAATGCTGTTACTTGGAGTAGTGCAGGTGCTTTGGGTTTTAAAGGAAGTCGCAAATCAACCCCCTTTGCAGCTCAATTAGCCGCTGAAGCAGTTGCCAAAGTGGCGATGGAAAACGGGATGGTTAAAGTAGAAACTTTCATTACAGGACCAGGTCCCGGAAGAGAAGCAGCCATCCGTTCTTTGCAAGCAGCAGGATTAGAAATTACTGCTATTAAAGATGTTACTGCAGTACCACATAATGGTTGTCGACCGCCAAAACCTCCTAGAGGATAAAATAATCTTGTTCGACATTTCAAGGAGTGATTATGAAAAATCTTAAATTTATTAAACCTTTTTTTGTTGAAGAAATTGATGAAAATCCCATTTATGGGAAATTCACCATTAAACCTTTAGAAAGAGGATACGGCATTACTGTGGGAAACGCCCTAAGAAGAGTTTTGTTATCTTCTTTGCCTGGTACTGCTATTGTAAATGTTCAAATTCAAGGAGTAGAACAAGAATTTACTACTATTCCCGGCGTTTATGAAGATGTCATGACAATTATTTTAAATTTAAAAAAAATTGTTTTTTCCGTAGACGACGAATCAGATGATTTTGAAGAAAAATTAGAATTAATCGCCAAAGGACCACAACGCTTAACTGCTGCTTCTTTTGAATTACCTGCAGGAGTTAAAATCATTAATCCCGATCATTACATTACCACCCTTTCTGATGATATTTGCTTTAATATGACAGTTACTATTAAAAAAGGCATTGGTTATGTTGGTTCCCAAGACAACAAAGTTCACAATGAAAATCAAGTAGGCGTTATTGCGATTGACTCTTTATTTACTCCTGTTGTTAATGTTTCTTATCAAGTAGAAAAAAAATTAGGTAATAAAGACGAATTAACTATTGAAATTACAACTAATGGTGCTCTTTTAGCTAAAGAAGCTTTAGCAACTGCAGCTAGCATTTTAGTAGATCATTTCAATGTTTTAGTAGAATTAAGCCAAAAACCTGCTCATGTAGAATTTATTTCTGAATCCAAAAAAGAAGCTCATAATTACGTGCTAGATTTAGAAATTGAACAATTAGATTTATCTGTAAGACTTTTTAACAGTCTTAAAAGAGCAGGGATTGATACAGTTGCCGCTTTAGTAAAATTAAGCGAAAAAGAAGTTGTCAAACTTAAAAGCTTAGGACGAAAATCTTTCCAAGAATTAAAAGATAAATTTTTAGAATATGGTTTAGAATTCAACGATTACCTTAAAGAAGCTTTGCATCATAGCGTTGAAGAAGACAAAGACAAACATTTAAAAATAAAAAACACATTAGAAAATAGAAAGGACAGATAAATTTTATGCCTTTTAGTAAATTAGGACGCAATAAATCTCAAAGAAGAGCTTTGTTAAGAACTTTAATGACTGATTTAATTGTGCAAGAAAAAATTATGACAACTGAATCTAAAGCTAAAGAATTACAAAAATTAGCTGATAAAATGGTGACTTTATCTAAAAAAAATACTTTGCACACTAGACGACAAGCTAAAAGACATCTTTTGATGAAAAAATCAACGATGATAATACAGTTTTGCAAAAACTATTTAAAGATATCTCCTCTAAATATCTTAATCGTCAAGGTGGGTACACTAGAGTTATTAAAACTGTTCCTCGTCGTGGTGATGGTGCTCCAATGGCAATTATCGCTTTTGTTTAACAACAATTAACCGATCATTTTTAGGTTCTTTCACAAAAAAACTTAAATTATCAAAACCTTCTTATCTTAAGGATTAAGAAGGTTTTTTAATATTAACCCCTTTTTTCTTCACTCCTTATTTTTTATTTTAAATTCTGAAAAAATATTTTTTAGTTACACAAGGAGGCATTTTTGCAACACTTTTTTTATAAATTAATTTTAAGCTATGATGGTACTTATTATTATGGATATCAAAAACAACCTCAAAAAATAACTGTGCAACAAACTTTTGAAAAAGCTTTAAAAAAAATGACTCATCAAAACATCCCCACTTTTGCAGCTAGTAGAACCGATAAAGGAGTCCATTCCAAAGGACAAACCCTTCATTTCCAAACCACTTTTTCTCTAAAACTTAAACATTTTAAAAAAACTCTTAATTATCTTTTGCCTTCTGATATTAGAGTTACACAAATTCATTTTGCTACTCCTCATTTTCATGCTCGTTATTCAGCGAAATCAAAAATTTATCAATATGTTTTTTCTAAAAAACCCCTTAATGCCTTTAATCATCATTTTCAAATTTTTGCTGACAAGCTTGATTTTGACAAAATCACTAAAGCCCTAAAATTTATCGAAGGCACTCATAATTTTTTTGCTTTTACTAGCGAGAACCAATCTAAAAATTTTTCTAAAACCATTTTCCAAGCCTCTCTCAAAGAAACTTTACACAAATATATTTTAGTTTTTCATGGTAATGGTTTTTTAAAATATATGATTCGTTTTTTGGTAGGCATTTTAATGGAAATTGGTAAAAATAAATTTTCTTTGGAGCAATTTCAAGCGATGTTATTAGGCAAAAAAGCTAAAAAAGCCACCATTTTGGCTCCTGCCAAAGCATTAGTGTTAAAAAAAATTTTTTATTGATTTTGTGATAATAAATAAAAATAAACAAAAGGAGAATTTATACTAAATGTTTATTTCTTTTGAAGGTTGTGAAGGAACCGGGAAAACCACCCATTCACGTTATTTATTTGAAAAATTAAGTAAAAAATATTCGTGTGTTTTAACCAAAGAACCTGGTGGAGGTTTATTTAATGAAGTAATTAGAAATATTTTGTTGCATTTTTCCAACAAACAAATAGATTTCCACACTGAGGCTTTGTTATTTGCAGCAGATAGAACAGAACATTTAAGCAAATTAATTATTCCTGCCTTACAACAAAATAAAATAGTTATTTGTGATCGTTATTTAGATTCGACTATAGCTTATCAAGTTTATGCTCGTGGGTTAAGTAAAGATTTTGTTTTAAATATTAATAATTTTGCTCTAAATTATATGCCAAACATTACTTTTTATTTAGATTTAGATCCTAAAATTGGAATTAAAAGAGTCAAAAAATTTAGACCTAAAGAAATTAATTCTTTTGATTTACAAAAACTATCTTTTCATAAAAAAGTACGCAAAGGCTATCTTGACCTTTGTCAAAAAGACCAACAAAAAAGAATTTTTTTAATTGATGCAAGCAAGTCCTTGGAAAATATTTATAACATCATTGAACAAAAAATCAAAGAAGTCTTCAAAATAGATTTATGAACAAAATCCAATCTTGGTTAACCAAATTTAGCCAAATTATTCAAAATAACAAAATTGCTCATCTTTATTTAGTTGTTGGATCCACTCTTTCTCAACAAAAAGAATTTGTTTTAGAACTTGCCTATCGTATTTTTAAACGCCATGATCTTCATCTTTGGTCAAAAGATACCTTACTTAATTCGCAATACCCCAATTTTTATTATTTGACCAAACACAACCATCTTTTTACCAAAGAACAAATTTTACAATTTCAAAAAAACTTTTTGCAAACTTCTTTATTCGGAACCCAAAGAATTTATGTAATCGAAGAAATAGAAAAAATAACTACCCAAACTTCCAACAGTTTATTGCATTTTTTTGAAAATCCTTCAAACAACAATACTATAGGTTTTTTATTAACGAATAATTTAGAACAAGTTTTAACAACCATAGTTTCTCGCTGTCAAATTATTAATATCTCTGATGATATGGACGCCAAATCAAAAAACCAAGATCAAAAAACTACCCCCCAAATAGATGTTTTAGATTTTTCCTTAAGCAATTTAATAAATAAAAATACCGATCAAATGGATTTATTTATTGCCAGCGATTATTATCAAAATTTTAAACAGTTTTTTTTAGATTTCATTATTCAATTCCCAAAAACAATTTCATTAAAATTATCCGTTTTTGCCTCTCCTCTGTTTGCTAAACTTATTGCTTTTCCTCATTTTTTAAATGATTTTTTATCAGTGTTATTGTATTTTTTTTCTGATGTTTTATATGAAAAAATATCCAAAAACCAGTTACCCATTTATTTTTCCAAAACACAAATTTTAACAAACCCAGAATATCAAAAATACTATCAAACTTTACCTCTTCCAACCACTTTCAATATTTTAAAAATTATTCATCAAATTTACAAAAAAATATATATATTATCCAATCAAGAAAATCTTTTAATGGTTTTGATAATTCAATTAGAAGCCCAAAGACTTTCATTTTAAATCTTTAAAAATTTGTAACCCTCCCCTATTTAAAGCAATATAAAATTTTTCACACACCAAAACCCAACAAATAAGGTAAAAAAATATGTTATTTCAACAACAAAGTTTTTGCAATGCCAAAACTACTTTATATTTGGTAGCGACTCCCATAGGCAATTCAAAAGATATAACCTTAAGAGCACTTGATACTTTAAAAGAAGTTTTTTTAATTTTAGCAGAAGATACTAGAAGAGCCAAAAAACTTTTACACACTTACCAAATCCAAACACCTCTACTTTCTTATTATGAACACAATCAAACAAGAAGGTTGCCTCAAATTTTAGAATTTTTATCCCAAGGAAAAAATATCGCCTTAATTAGTGATGCAGGCACTCCTCTTATTAGTGATCCTGGTTTTTCTTTAGTTTGTGAAGTGCAAAAACATGGTTTTAATGTTGTAGCGATTCCAGGAGTATCTGCTTTTTTAACTGCTTTTATGACTTCTGCCATCCCTTCACCTTTTATCTTTCTGGCTTTTTTACCTCGTTTGTCTCAAGTTTTGGAAAAATATTTACTCCAATATAAAAATGCCTCCGAAAGTCTTGTTATTTATGAATCTCCTCACAGAATTAAAAAGACTTTACTTTTAATACGCAAATTATATGGTAATAGAAAAATTTCTTTAGCACGGGAAATGACTAAAAAATTTGAAACCATTATCAACGGCAATCTTGATTCTATTTTAGAACTTGATTTAATTAATAAGGGCGAATATGTCATTGTTGTTGCAGGCAATCCTAATCCTAACGAACATTTGCTTTCTCTAAGTATAAATAATCACGTTCTTTTTTACCTCAAATTAGGCTTTAACGAAAAAGAGGCTTTTAGCAAAGTTTCTCAAGAAAGAAACATTACTAAAAAAGAAATTTATCGCCAATACAAAATCATAAAAACCCAATCTTGATTTGATTTTTCAAACCATATGCATATTTTTTTCTAACAACCCATAATTAAAAAATATTTTTACCACCATTTATTTAAGGAGTTTTATGAAAACAACCCCTCCCAAAAAACCTAAATTTTTTCTTTCCACAGCGATTGCATATGCTTCTGGCATTCCACACATTGGCAACGTTTATGAATCTATTTTAGCTGATGCTATTGCTCGTTTTAAACGCCTAGAAGGATTTGATGTTTGGTTTCAAACAGGAACTGATGAACACGGACAAAAAATTGCTGCTAAATCTTTGCAAAAAGGTAAAAATCCCCAAGAATACGTAGACCAAATATCTTCGGAAATCAAAAGAATTTATGATTTAATGCAAGTAAGTTATGATAAATTTGTCAAAACTACCAACCCTAATCACAAACAAACAGTTCAAGCTATCTTTGACAAGTTATGGCAAAAAGGAGATATTTATTTAGGGAAATATAAAGGACTTTATTCAATTTCTGAAGAATCTTATGTGTCTTCCAAAGATTTAATTGATGGAAAAACTTTTAATGGCGAGACTCCTATTTTAATCAGTGAAGAAACTTATTTTTTTAAGCTTTCCAAATATCAATCCCAGTTATTGCAATATTTAGAAAACAACCCCTCCTTGATTAAACCTGATGCCCAAAAAAAAGAGCTGTTAAATTTATTAAAAGAACCATTATCAGATTTGTCTGTTTCTAGAACTTCTTTCAAGTGGGGCATTCGCGTTCCTTTTGATCCCAAACATGTGATTTATGTTTGGGTTGATGCTCTAAGTAATTATCTAACCGGACTAGATTATAATCCTACATCTGAAAATAGCCAGTTTAATCGATATTGGCCTTGCGATATGCATGTTATTGGTAAAGATATTTTAAGGTTTCATCTCATTTATTGGCCTATTTTATTGATGGCACTTGAAATTTCACTGCCTAAACAGTTTTTAACTCATCCATGGATTTTGTTTGATAAAAATAAAATGTCTAAATCCAAAGGTAACGTTTTGTACGTTGATGATTTGTTAAAACACTTTCCAGTGGATTCCATTCGTTATTTTGTTCTATCAGAAATTCCTTATGCTCAAGATGGTAATATCACTTATGAATTGTTAGTAGAAAGGCACAATAGTGATCTAGCTAATGTTTTGGGCAACTTAGTTCATAGAGTTTTTGGTATGGTAAAAAGTTATCGCCAAAATAATTTATCTAATACTTTAATTACAACTAATTTAGACCCTAAATTTGATTTATCCAAACAAACTTTAGCCACTTTTCATTTGGTTCGTCTCAAAATGCAAGATTTTAAAGTGGGAGATGCCCTTAAAGAAATTATGAATTTGGCTCGCTTTGCTAATAAATACATTGATTTAGTAGAGCCTTGGAATTTATTTAAAAATCCTGAAAAACAAAAACTATTAGACCACGTACTATATTCTTTGGTAGAATCTTTAAGGTTTTTAGGAGTTTTATTGCAACCTTTTTTACCTCAAACTGCTCATAAAATTTTAACTCAACTCAAAGCTTCCGATATTACTTTTGAAAGCTTAGATACTTTTGGGATTCTTCCAAGTCAAAAATTAGATCATTATCATATTTTATTTAATCGCTTGGCAATTGATGATGTTTTACCTAGATAATTAAATTATTGTTTGTTAATAATTTAATTTATTTTAATGAGTTTGCACTTAATTTATTTTGATAATTCTTTTTTATATTATTACATTTATATGCTCACATTTAAAATAATGAATTCATAATTAATTTTAATTTCTCGAAGAATGGTTATGGCTCCAATAATTATAATTTCAAAAAAAATCCAGAACAAGCATCTGAACAACTACAATCAAAAGAAACTATCTCAAAACAAATCCCCACAAACCAGAAGAACAAATTCTTACAAACGACAAAAAAAACAGATTTTGATCCAATAAAGCAAAACTAAATTTAATTGTGTGGCAGGGATGGAAGAATAAAAACAACTTCTTCAACGTTTTTTCTATGATTTAGAAAACTCTAAAAATATCAAGAAGAAGAAGTTGAAATTAATAAAGGAGTATTTTATTATTAAGCCCTCAAGGAACAAGAAAAACCTTTCGCTTGCAAAAGTACTGTTGGGAGAATCAGATTAGTCCTTTTATGTTTTTAGTGGTATTGATTTTTTGCAAGGAATTCATGGTGATGGCACTAAAAAAATAAGATATTTGTTTGAAAAAATAAAAACCAATAAAACAAGCATTATTATATAATGAAAATACCATCATTATGATAGCTGCTAATAATAGAGTAAAAACTCCTCTAGATTCTGACTTGCTTCGTCAAGGACGTTTTGATTATGTAGTTAACGTTTTCCTACCTAAATTAAAACAACAAAAATATGAAATTCAAACTAAAGAAAACTTTTTATTGGGGATAACCAATTCTTCCGAAATATATAATCACCAAGAAAAAGAAATTGTTGCTACTCATTCAGCTGCTAAAATCATTATCAGCCAAGCCAAAAACACTTATTTTTTAAGTTCAGTTTCTTTGATTCCACACTCTTTAGATACAATATTGACTTTATTTGTCAAAGAACATAATCCTAATATTTTATTAAAAGAAACTTTAACCTAAGAAATTATCGTTCTTTTAGCAGGAAAAACTACTGTAGCAGTGATTTGCGGAACAACTATTGATAAAGCTTGTTCTGATTTTGTTGATACTTTCCACAAACAAGAACTAACACGTTTTTTTGGTTACAATTCAATATCAGTTAAAGATAAAGAAGATTTAAAAAGAGATATTTTAAAAAATGTTTTTCTGATGCCAAAACTTTAGTGAAATTAAACTAATCTTTAATCAAAGAATGTTTGTAAAGCAAATAAATAAAAGATATGAAAGAAATTAAAATTAAGCCATTCTAACCTGAAAAAGGTTTTAATAAAACTACTATTTGGCATTTTATTTACACTTTGATTTTTGTCTTTTCCCTTTGATTGCTATCATCATTTTCATTTTATAAATTCTACATTCAAAATTACTGTTTCTGATTTATTGCATAAAATTGATAATTATGAAATTAAAGAAATTAATTTTTTGCTAAAAATATTTGGCTGGAAGGTTTTTATTACCAAATCAAATTAATGGATAAAAATGGAGTACTTTTTTATTGCAAATTAAAACCTATTGCTTAAAACATTTCGTAACAAAAAATAACTTCTCTTATAAATACAAAGATTTTGTTTTTTTAAGAAGAAAAATATTTTGATTGGATAAACTTATTAATTAAAATAATCCTTTTGTGTCTTCTTTTGTGTTTTTACTTTAATTTTGTCTTAACATTAAACGTATTTAGAAAACAATTTTCAAACTAA
>CAMOAP010000017.1 GCA_946577115.1 uncultured Acholeplasmataceae bacterium
TAATGCAAAAAAAAGATTCTTGAGGACAAGAAAAACATGTACGAGAATATCCAACAAAAGAATTTAAAACATCAACACTAAAAAGAAAATGATAATGAATAATTCCTAATCTAGTAGTTTCCAAAGACCCAAAATAACGAAAATCTTGCATTTTAAAATAAACCAAATCTTTTTGAGAAAACTGTTGAAACAAATTTGATAAATAAGTTTTTCTTACTAAACGAATAAAACGTTTTCTTACTTGTCCCACAATATTAGGTTCACAAGTATATTTTATAGATTTACCTTGGAAATCATCATAAGGTGCTGTTAAAAAGTAACAAAAGACAAATTTTTAGAATCTTTAAAATTATATAAAGCTTTATCCTTAGCATTTTGAGTATCATCACGATCATGATAAAGCTCTTTATAGCTTCAAGAATGGAATAATGTTATTTTAAATACGTTATTGTTAGTTATTAAAAGTTTTATTTTTATTTTTGTTGATGAAAATTATGCAATAGGTTTTTACGATAATTATTATAATTTTGAATCTATAAATGATAAAAATAAATTCATCTTTTCTAAATCATTTCATTTTTTGTGTTATATATATGTTTTCTTTTTTCCAGGTTTAGAATTATTAATTATTAATTCTAAATAACAAACTTTTACCCTCTTCCAAAGCAAATCAATAAATAATTAATTACCTAAAATAATTTGCCCCCAGCAAAATCAATATTTTATCCCCAAAAACTATTTACTTAGTTTAGTGTTTTATATCTAAATACAAAAATATAAACAACAAACATCTTCCAAACTAACTAAAATTAAAATAAAATCACTAAAACACTTGACTATTGCATTTTTTTTTTATAGAATATTAGTGATGGTAAAACAGATGTAGCTAAAATAATTAAACTAATCCCTTGCCTTTTAGAGGCTTTTCTAAGTAATTCTTTGCTGTTTAAGAAAGAAAAGAAAGTAGGAGATTATTAATTATTTGGTTATACAAACTTACCTTAAAAAGGAGAGTTTATAAATGTCACGTTATAGAGGTTCACTTTGGAAAGTTTCAAGACGCCTTAATTATTCGGTTTCGGAAACTGGGAAAGAATTACGCAAAAGAGCTTATGGTCCAGGACAACACGGTCAAAAAAAAGTTAAATTAAGTGATTATGGGCTTCAATTGCAAGAAAAACAAAAATTACGTTTTACTTACGGCGTATCAGAAAAGCAATTTCGCAAAACTTTTGATAATGCAAGCAAACTAAAAGGAATTCATGGTGAAATGTTTTTAGTGCTATTAGAATCTCGTCTTGATAACGTAGTTTATCGTTTAGGATTCACTAAAACAAGAGCTCAAGCAAGACAATTAGCTAATCACGGTCATATTTTAGTAGATGGGAAAAAAGTAGATATTGCTTCTTATCGCTTAAAACCAGGGCAAAAAGTTACTTTAAGAGAAAAATCTAAAAATCTCAATTTTGTCCAAGAAGTTTTAAATAGTAAGTTTGTTCGTGCAGATTATGTTTCTTTAGATAAAGAATTAGTGGGTAAATATGTAAGATACCCTCAAAGAAACGAATTTTTACCAGATATTAACGAACAATTAATAGTTGAATATTATAATAGATAACTTAAACGCCCTTTAATAGGGTGTTTTTTTTGTGTATTTGGAATATATAAAATAGTAGTTAATTGTTTTGTTTTTATTATATAATAAAAGACAACTAAAACTAATTTATCATTAATAATCAATAATTAAGATAACTCATTACATAAAATCACAATTATAAAAAAATATAATAGATAAGATAAACCAAAACAAACAATAACACTCAAAAACTAATCATAATAAACTTATTGTCTATAATAAATATAGTTTTTATATTATAATATTTTTGTAAACTAATATCATTTATTTAACATTTTGCCCTAATTATCAATTATTAAAGTTTCAGTTTTAATTGCTTTTGATTAACTTTTAATTTTTAAAAATCTCAAAAAAAGGAATTGCTTAATATGAAAAAAGTAAATTTAAAACACCAAGAAACAATTGATTTTTTAAAAACTATGAGTAAAAAATCCCAAGAACAAACTTTACAAATACTGAATTCTTCTTTGCAAGGCTTAGATCAAAATCAAGTAATGTTGCATCAAAGTTTGTATGGTAAAAATATTTTATCCCAAGAAAATAAAACCATTTTTACTAAACAATTACTCCAAATTGCAATTACTCCTTTTAATATTGTTCTATTAATTTTAACTCTTATTTCTTTGGTTAATGATGTTCTTGCTCCCAGTCCAGAAACGAGAAGTTATGCTACTATTATAACTACTAGTTTAATGTTTTTGGGTTCTGTAATTGTTCAATTTAGTCAAGAAAGCAAACATTTAAAAATTACTTCTCAATTAAAAACTTTGGTACAAAATACAACTGCAGTCAAACGAAATAATTTGCAAATAGAAATTGCTTTAGAAGAAGTAGTAAGAGGAGATATTGTTATTCTTTCGGCAGGAGATATTATTCCCGCTGATATTAAATTATTAGAAACCAAAGATTTTTTTGTAAAAACAACAACTTTTACTGGTGAATCAGAACCGGTAGAAAAAATAGCATGTGCTTTTGTACAAAATGAAACTATTTTAGACGATCCTAAATTAGTTTTAGCAGGTTCAACTGTTATTTCTGGTTATGCTACAGGTATTGTTTTAGTCACCGGAAAAGATACTTATTTAGGCAATATTAGCCATGAAATTACTAAAAAAAAATCCCTTTCACACTTAGATCAAAATATTAATACCATTGCTAAATTGCTTATGATATGTATTTGTTTGATGGCACCTTTAGTATTCTTATTCAATTGTAACAAACCTCAAAATACTTTGTTACAATCATTCCTTTTTGCCCTTACCATTGCCTTTGGACTTACTCCTAAAATGCTTCCCTTAATTGTTGCTACTTCTTTTTCTAAAGGAATTGTTGCTTTATCCAAGCGCAAAGTAATTGTTAAAAACCTAAATGCTATTTCTAGTTTTGGAGCAATGAATATTTTATTTACTGACAAAACAGGAACCCTTACTGAAGACCAAATCTTTTTGGAAAATTTTTTAGACCTTAACGGACATGAAGATATCCGTGTTTTGCGTCATGCCTATCTGAATAGTTTTTTCCAAACAGGTCTTAAAAGTTTAATTGATAAAGCCATTATCACCAAAACAAATAATGCCAAAAATATATATCCTTCTTTACAAGGAATTACTGCGCAATTTACCAAAATTGATGAAATTCCTTTTGATTTTAAAAGAAGAAAAATGAGTGTAGTAATACAAGATGACTCTCAAAAACAACAAATGATTACTAAAGGAGCAATTGAAGAAATACTTGCTATTTGTGATTATGTAGAACTTGAAGGCAAAGTTGTTCTTTTGAGTGAACAAAGCAAAAAAATAGTCCTTCAACAAACCATAACTTATAATCAAAAAGGCTATCGTGTAGTTGGAGTGGCCCAAAAACTTATCTCCAATCCCAAAAAACAACCTTGTTTTACTTCTGGACAAATTGAAGAAAAATCAATGGTTCTCATTGGATTGCTTACTTTTTTAGATCCTATTAAAGAAAGTTCAACTCAAATAATTACCTCTTTGCAAAAAAAAGGTATTATCGTTAAAATCCTTACAGGAGACAACGACATTCTTACTAAAGCCATTGCCCAAAAATTAAATATGCAAACCACTTATTGTCTTCAAGGAAGTGTGGTTGATAATTTAAGTGATGACGCTCTTTATGAAGCTTCTCAAAAAACTAATCTCTTCACCAAATTATCCCCTGAACAAAAAGCAAGAATTGTATCTGTTTTCAAAAAAAAAGGTAATATCGTTGCTTTTATGGGAGACGGCATTAATGATGCTTCTGCTATGAAACAAGCTAATTTAGGTATTTGTGTTGATAGTGGTGCTGAAATTACTAAAGAAATTGCAGATATTATTTTATTAGAAAAACAACTTACCGTTTTAGAACAAGGAGTTGCAGAAGGAAGAAAAACCTATACTAATGCCCTTAAATACATTAAATTTACTCTATCGTCTAATTTTGCCAATTCTCTCAGTATTTTGCTTGCTAGTTTGTGCCTTGATTTTCAACCTATGATAGTTTTACAAATTTTATTTTTAGACCTTATCTATGATTTGATTTGTTTTGCTATTCCTTTTGATAATGTGGATGATATTTATTTAGAAAAACCACGTAAATGGGATTTTGCAAGTATTAAAAGTTTTATGTTATGGTTTGGTTTTTTTTCTTTCTTATTGGATGTTGCTTTTTTAATTGGAATGAAATTTCTTTTAAAAAACTTATCCCAAAATGCTCAATTATTCCAAACTAGTTGGTTTATTTTTTCAATGTGGTCACAAACATTAACCCTTTTCTTATTGAGAACTGACAAAATTATTGCTAAAAACAATCAAAAAAACCTTCCTTCTTTCATTATTATGGCATGTTGTTGTCTAGGTTTGATAATTGCTACTTTACTTCCTTTGATACCTATTGTAAGTCAAGCCCTTCATTTACGTCAATCAATTTTTGAAAAACCTATAATTTTCCCCTTTTTATTATTTTTATTAGTTATTTATTCATTAGTTATGATATGGGCTAAAAAAATATTTATTCAAAAACACAAACAATTATTATAAGTTGTATTGATTAATTTAGTTATTTGTTATCCTTATATTATTTTATTATTTCAAAATAAAAATGATTTGGTTTGATTTTTGTTTGCTAAAAATTAATTATAAATTAATTTTTTTGTTTTCTAATATACCCCCTTTTTTGTCTTACAAATTTTTTTAATTTATCAATCATAATCATTTTTGAAAGGAATTTCTATGTTTGGCACTTCTCCTTTATGGACAGTTTTTTT
>CAMOAP010000018.1 GCA_946577115.1 uncultured Acholeplasmataceae bacterium
ATGATAAGAAATAATTGTAGGTTGGGTTATAAATTAGCAACCCATAATAAAAAAGGGGGGTAAAATTTTTTTAATCAATAAAAAAATGTCAAATATATATTAAAAAAGAAAGGATCAAAAAAATAAATTCAAAATGGCGGAGCAGAAGGGATTTGAACCCTTGCACCGATTTATCGGACTACGTCCTTAGCAGGGACGCCTCTTATAGCCACTTGAGTACTGCTCCTAAATTATATTGTATATATTTGCAAAATAAAAAAATAATAAATAGGTGAATGTAAGCAAATATAAAAAGTAAAAATAAAAGGAGGATTAATGAAAAAATCGTAATTAGAATGTGTGAAAAATATCCAAAAATATATTAATAAAAATAAAATAAATGGAGGCCCTGAACGGATTTGAACCGTTGATCAAGCTTTTGCAGAGCCACGCCTTACCACTTGGCTACAGGGCCAAACATCGGATTTAATGTCTTTGACTTCTCTAGGGATATGTTTTAATAAATTAACATAGCTCCTTCTCGAATGATCAAAGTTTGTCTTCAATTTCTTACCCCAACCCCTAAATCTTTTAAATATATACCTAATTCAACAGTAATTGAGCTGTTGTTTCTTATAATAAATCCTGTATAATTTGTAAATGTCATGAATATCTAATCATAAGTGATGCCATAAAACCATGATAACAATATTTATGGATTATTTCGCCCCTTCTTTAAGTAAATACAGTTCTTTTAATCTTTGTTAATAAAATATCTTTACCATATTTTTTTAATTTCGCAAAAGTTTGATGAGGGTTTAACCAAAAAATAATTTCTTTCTTAAATTTAAGAACTAAATTATAAATATCTTTTTGGAAATAACTAAAATATCCACTTACAGGATAAAAATGATTAATATCAGAGGAATAATTATTATAAATAACGCAAGCATCACAAATAATAAAAGTTTTTTTGTGGGTTTTAATTGATAGTTAGGTCTGTTATAATACAAAATTAACACATTTTCACCTGAAAGAATAATGATTTTAAAGTATTTTTGAGTTTGGTTATTTTTCAACAAATAATAAAAAAGAGCGGCTATTTTATATTAACGCATTCTAGGTTTGAAGCTTTTTATAAATAATTAAGGGTTGATGATTGATATCTAGATTTATTATAATAATTTGCAAAATGAAGGTCATATTTTTTGACAATATTCTAAAGTCCCACATGCTTTTGGGTCTAAGGTTTGTTTGGATAGGTCAAAATAAAAACCCTATAAAGAACAAACAAAAGAAACCTTCAAAGAATTTATCATCTGAAATAAAAAAGTTTCAAAAGTTAATATGTTTTTGAGGTTTGATAAATTGATTTGAGATATTGAAGAAGAATCAGAATAACTCAAAATATCTCCAAACCACAAGGATTTAATAGGGTAATTTTCTTCTAAAAAATAAAAAAGTACGATATAAATTAGGTGTTTTTTACCAAAAATAAATGTTTTTTTGTTGTTTAATTCTTGTCAAATAATAAAAAATTATTATCGACTTCAAAAGGAAAAGTTTTACAACCACTCTTAGCAAATGATTTTCCAAAATAAAAAAAATAGATTAAATTATTTCTATTTTGAAAAAATATAAAAATACGCTTTTCCTTTTTTAAGATAGAAATAAAAAAAATATAAGTTTATAAAACAAACAGAAAAATATTTAATATTAAAAAAATTGGGATAAAAAAAGAAGGCAAAAACTTAGCAAAATAATTTTGCAAAATCAATTTTTTTTAAAACAAAGGGTTAAATTATTTTGCTTGATTAAAAGTTTTGCTTTACGAAATATTAAATATTTGTTTTGTTTTATCATTTTTTTTCTCTATGCAGAGTATAAGTTCGAGAAAAAGGACAGTATTTTTTTAATTCTAAACGTCCTGGAGTATTTTTTTTATTTTTATCAGTATGATAATTTTCTCTTTTGCACCTTGTGCAAACTAATTTTACTAAATCACGCATGTTAATTTTCTCCTAACTAATTAAGCAATATAATACTATTATATCAAATTTTTTGATAAATAATAAAGAGTTTTAAAAATTATTATTTTTTGGTTTTTTTATAATTAGGAGCATTTTTTATTAATTAAACGTTTTTTAATCCATAAAAGAATATAAGTCATCAAAACTGTAAAGACAAAAAGGTAAGAAAAGACCAAAAAAACAAAGTCATAACCTGAATAAACAAAACGATAACGTTTATGATGACGATTTTCATTATCTTCTAACTTTTCGGCATTTTCAGGATTATTTAATTTTTGTTTAAAAGGAGAAAAGAAAACATAAGGAAATATTTTAAAAGGATCTCTTTTAGCTGCTTGTTTGTCTGAAGTTATAATAGGTTTTTCTTTTTGCAGATCTTGAAAATAATCTTGCATAGATAAAAAGCCAAATAAACTAAAAAAGGTCATATAAAGTAAGGGATGAATAAAAGCTATCCACATTTTTTTATAAGGAATAGCATAAGAATTGACTTTAAAATAAAAATATAGATAACATAAGGGAGATAAGGTGTGGTGTAAATGAGAAAGAAAAAAAGAAAGACTAAATTTAGGTTCATAAAAATGTCTACCTTTATCAATTAAAGTGTGAAAAATTAAACCTGTCATTAAAATACTAACTAAACACGCAAAAACTAAATAATGATACCAATTTTTTTTGCTTATTTTGGTAAAAAATAAAGCATAAACAATTAATACAAATAAATTAACTTGGTGGGTAAAATACCAAACCGTTTTGATAAAAGTATGATGCCCAGGATAATAACCGTCTTCGTAATCTAAAATATTGTCTTCTTTTCCTGTTGATTCAAAATCAATTTCAGGCATAAAAGTAGGAGCTTTATACTTATATTGCCAATAACTTTGTCCTTTATTAACGCATTCTTTAAAATCATGAAAAAAAACAAGCATTAAAGTACAAATAGACAACATTAAAAAAAGAAAAACAACATTAGGTTTTTTAAAATAATTTCTTAAAACAATTTTTTTAAATCTTAATTTTCTTTTCATATTGTTCCTTTTGGGTTTAACATTTAAATATTTACAAATGCAATTAAAATAATGGATATAAGTTATAAATTTGATTAATGGATACATTATTACTGATGAGATTTATTTTTAGAAATAATAGGTTGAATAATGTTTTGTTCTAAAGCTTGAGGAAAAGGATATTTTTCTTCTCTCATTCTTTTAAATAACAAGTAAATAAAACCTCTTTGATAATCAATGCGAGTAATAACTGCTATTTGGGGTTCGTTTTGAACTTTGGCGCGAGTACCTATTAAATAATTTTTAACTAGGGGTTGCAAAATAAATAACCTACTTCCTTATTGGTTCACTTTATACAAAAAGTGTAAATAAAAAAACAAACTAGCTAGTTTGTTTTTTTATTGTAAAATATTAAAAAACTTCATAATAAAAATTTTATTCAACAAAAATATCTTTAAAACTTTTACTAAATTTAAAAGTAGGAACCTTTTTAGCTGGAATGTCAATAGTTTGACCAGTTCTTGGATTTTTTCCTTCGCGAGCACTTCTATTTTTTACTTCAAGGGTGCAAAAACCTGTTAAAGTAACTTTTTCATCTTCTGTGAATTCTTGAAGACTTTGAGAAATAACTTCAATAAAGTTATTAAGAAATTTATTAGCTTCTTTTTGACTAACGCCATTTTTTTCAGCTAATTTTCTTAAAAATTCTACTTTGTTCATTTTTTTCCTCCTTTTCTTTTTATTTACGTACTTATTATAACATCAAAAAAATAATTTACAAACGCAAACCAACAATCATTTGTAATTATTAGTAATTATTAGTGTTTTATTCTTAATTGATTGGGGTCGTTTACAAAATTGATTAAAAAAAATCATTTGATTAGGTAAAAAAAATAATTTAGAATTCGCTTTTGAAAGGTCTTTGCATTAAAGTTTCAAAAACAGTATCAAATGGTGTGGATTCAAAAATTAATTGATAAGAGGCTTGAATAATGGGAAGATCTAAATTATGTTTTAATTGTAAGCAATAAAAAGCATTAAGAGTTTGAAATCCTTCGATGGTTTGTAAAGAAGAGTCAATAATTTGTTGATAAGGAATTCCTTCAGCAATTTTGGCACCAGCATTAAAATTTCTGGAATATTTGCTAAAAGCAGTTGCAATTAAATCACCTAATCCTGGAAGTCCCAAAACGGTTTGGGGGTTTCCTTGATAAAAAGCAACTAACCGCGACATTTCTAAAATACCACGACTCATCAAAGCTGCTTGAGAATTAATTCCAAAATTCTTAGCTACTAAAATACCATTAATGAGGGCTAAAATATTTTTAAAAGCACTGCAAATTTCATTTCCTACCAAATCAGAAGAAGTATATACTTTCAAATAATTAGGGCAAGAAAATAATTTTTGAATTTCCAAAGAAAAAAAGGGATTGGAAGAAGCTGCAGTCAGAAGAGTTAATTTACGTAAAATAACTTCTTCAGCATGCGATGGACCCATTAAGGAAGCAAAATTAGCTAAAAGAGGAGTAGGAATAATTTGTTTGACAATTTCAGAAACACGCAAAAAAGTTAAAGGTTCAATGCCTTTGGAAACATTGACAAACGATTTGGGAATAGTTAAAATAAGGGCAATTTGTTTGAGAAGATTACGCATAAATTTCATAGGAACTGCCAAAACTATCAAATCAGAATAATCCATGGCTTGCTTAAGGCAAGAAACTGCTTTGACATTTAATAGTGGAGCATTAAAAATGGGGTGTTCCCCTTGATTTATTTTTTCAACATAAGAAAGGTTGGTGTCATAGAGTAAAACTTGATTGTTTTTATCAGTTAAAACTTGTGCCAAAGTAGATCCCCAAGCACCACTGCCAATAATAGTAATTTTCATAAAATATAACTTCTTTCTTGTAATCAAAATATCAAAAAAACGGTCATGAAAAAATTGACAGCAAAAATAAAAAAGATTTTTTGATAACTAAAAATAAGGTTGATTTTTTTCAACCAACATAATTAAATCACAAAATAAGAACAAATAATAAAATACTTGCAAATAAAATGCAAAAAGAAGGTGGGAAGTTCAAAATAGTTTTAAAAATTAGACTTTTTTTTATGAAAAATAATTTTTAGGGGTGTTCCTTCTAAATCAAGGTTTTTTCTAAATTGATTTTTTAAAAATCTTTCATAAGAAAAATGAATATATTTAGGGTCATTAACAAAACAAAGAAATTCAGGAGCTTTAGTTTTAGTTTGGAAAATATATTGAAACTTAGCTTTTTTTTGATTAAAGAAAGCGGGGGGGGTAATAAGAGTTGCTTCTTGCAAAATATCGTTTAAAAGACTAGTGCTAAACTGACTTTTATAATTGTTAAAAACTCGTTTTAAAATAGCAAAAATTTGAGTAAGACGACTTTTTTTCAAAGCTGATAAGAAAATAACAGGAGCATACGATAAAAAAACAAATTCTTGATGAATTTTTTGCTCAAAGTTCTTTAGGGTATTGGTATCTTTTTCTAACAAATCCCATTTATTGACAATAATAATACAAGCTTTGTGATGTTCTAAAATAAACCCTGCAATATTTTTATCTTGTTCTAAAATACCTTCTTTGGCATCTAAAACTAAACAAGCAATATCTGCTTTTTCCAAAGCACCTAAAGCACGTAAAAAGCTGTATTTGTCTTCTTGTTCATAAATTTTACCTCTTTTTTTAATACCTGCAGTATCAATAATTTGGTATTTTTGACCATCATTTTCAAAAAAAGTATCAACAGCATCGGTAGTAGTTCCTGCAATATCAGAGACAATCATTCTTTGGGATGCTAAAAGAGAATTAGTAAGAGTTGATTTGCCAACATTGGGGCGACCTACAACACAAAATTTAATAATTTTGTCTTCTTCTTTTGCTTGGTTTTTTTTTTGTTCTGGTTCTAACAGTGCTCTATCTGAGATTTCACCATTCAATTCAGAAAGGGCACTTTGCAAAGATATATCTGTTGGAAACGATTCTAAAAAAGAAGAATCAGGAATTAAAGAAGCATCACGCATAAGAAAAACAATTTTATCTAACAAATCACCTATACCAATACCATGTTGAGTACTAATGGCAAAAGGAGTATTAAATCCCAGAGCATAAAATTCATAAGTATTGAATAATAAATTGTGGTTATCAATCTTATTAACTGCTAAAAGAACTGGTTTTTTAGTTTTATACAAAAGTTTAGCTAAATAACTATCATTTTGAGTAATTCCTGTTTGGCCGTCAACTACAAAAACAATTACATCAGCTTCATCAACTGCAAGTTGGGCTTGTAATTTAATTTGTTCCAAAAAAGGAGTTGATTGAATTTCGATACCACCCGTATCAATAACGCCAAATGTTTTAGTAAGCCAATTGGCCGTAGCATAAATGCGGTCCCGCGTAATACCTGCTTTTGGATGAGTAATAGCCTTTTTTTTTCCAATAATTCGGTTAAACAAACTTGATTTGCCAACATTAGGACGACCCACAATAGCAATTTTAAAAGACATTTAAGATCTCCTTTTTGCATCAATTAAGTCAGTAATTTTAGCAATTAATTCATCAATTGATAATTCAGTAGTATCTAGTAAAATGGCATCTAAAGCTTTAGACAAGGGGGCAAGTTGGCGATGATAGTCTTTATAATCGCGTTCCTTGAGTTGTTTCATAATTTGAGTAATGTCTGTGATTTTGCCTTTTTGGAAATCTTCTTGTTGTTTTCTTAAAGCTCTTTTAGTAATGTTGGCAGTAAGAAAAATTTTTAAATTAGCATCTGGCATTACAACTGTTCCAATATCTCTTCCATCCATAATTAAATTAGGAGTATTGGCGCAAATTTCTTTTTGTAATTTCAATAATTTAGTTCTTACAACAGGAATTAAAGCTACTGAAGAGACATGTTTTTCGATATCCAAAGACTTAATTTTTAAAGAAACATCTTCTTGATTAAGAAAAATTTTATTACAAAAATAAGAAATATTTATTTTGTCTAAAGCTTGATTAAGACTTTTTTCATGATGCCATGAAACTTCATTTTCTAACAAATATAAAGTTAGTGCCCGGAACATTGCTCCGGTATCGATGTGATTCCAACCTAATTTTTGGGACAATTTTTTACTAATAGTACTTTTACCAGAACCTGCCGGACCATCAATGGCGATTTTAAAACTTGGCATATGCATATATAACTAACTCCTTATAGTGATCTTAAATTTAATAATATTAATTCGGTATTTGAGTAGTTAAGGTTTTTATTTTTTTAATTTCATGAATTTTTAAAGGGCGATAAGAACCTATTTTGATATTTTCAATAGTTAAAAAAGAATAACGATAACGCTTTAACTTTAAAACTTGATAACCTAAAGCTTGCATCATTTTGCGAATTTGCCTGTTTTTGCCTTCAGTTATTACCAACTTTAACCAAGTAGAAGGTTTGGTCGTATAAGAATTTTGCAAAATATCAATTTCTTTACAAACAGACAAATAGTTTTTATCAATGATAATTCCTTTGCGGAATGCGGCAAGGTCTTTTTTTTGCAAACAAGCATTAATTTTAACGTGATATTCTTTAGGAATACAAAAGGAAGGATGGGTTAATTTTTGAGTAAGATCGCCATCATTAGTAATTAAAAGAAGCCCTGTAGTATGAAAATCAAGGCGTCCTATTGGATATAATCTTTGTATACTTGCTTCTTCAATTAAATCCAAAACAGTAGGGCGTTTTTTGTTGTCTTTGGTAGTAGAAAGAAATCCATTAGGCTTATTGAGCAAAAAATAAGAATAAGTGTTTGGGGTGATCGGTTGGTCATCCAAAGTTATAATATCGCTGGAAGATACTTTGGTTCCTAATTCAGAAATAATTTTTCCATTAACTTTAATGCGTTTTTTCAAAATTAAAATTTCTGCTTTTCTTCTCGATGCCACATTGGCATAAGCCAAAACTTTTTGTAATCTTTTCATTATTTTCCAATCCTTACTTGTTTGATTGTGTATTTATGTGTTTAAATGTTGTATTACAATATTGTTAAAAAATGTTTTTTTGTTTTTCTAATAGTTAAAAATATTGCGAATTAAAAAAAATAACGAGGATAGTATTTATTTTCATCCAAGATATCATAATAAGCAACAAAATTTTTATTACTATCTTTAACTATAAAAGGTTTTTGAGTAATTATTTGTCTTTGGTCTAAATAAGTACCATTTTTTACTAACTTAATTAAATAATCATTTAAAATAAGTTCATCATAAGAAGAAAAAAAAATACTATCCAAAATCAAATCATTAAGTTCTAAATTTTCAATAGTTTTAGCATTCTGTAATAAATGAGTGCCAATTGCATTTCTTTGCAAACGAAGAATAGCGCCATAAGTATTTAATTGCAAAGCTAGATCACGCGCAAGACTTCTAATATAAGTTCCTTTGGAAACATGTGCCAAAAAATCTACTTTGTCGTGGCAAAGCAAAGATGTTTTTGCAAAATGATGAATAAAAACTTCTCTTGGAGGAATATCTGCAACTTTATTTTGACGTGCTAAACGATACATTTTTTGCCCTTTAATTTTGACTGCTGAAAACATAGGAGGTATTTGCAAATACTTTTTTTGATGAAAAGATGCAAAACTTGTTTGGATAGCACAATCAGTTAAAGGGATATTTTTTTTAGTATCCAATAATTTACCTGTCACATCCAAAGTATCATAATGTTTGTTAAAAAGAAAGGTCCCTTGATAAGTTTTTGACAATTTATCGAACAAAAAAGCTAGTTTAGTGGCTTTACCCACACAAATAATTAAAAGTCCTGAGGCTAAAGGATCAAGAGTTCCTGTGTGTCCTACTTTGTCAAAATGAAATTTTTTTTTAATTTTAAAAACTACATCATGTGATGTCATCTTTTTTGGTTTGTTGACTAAAAAAAAACCGTTCATAACGTTTGATTTTGCTTTCGGTTGATGGTAAAATTATTTATAAGAATGTAAAAATTTAATCAAGTCTTCTTTATTTATAAACCCGATATGTCTTGCTAATTCTTTTTTATCTTTATACAAAATAAGGGTAGGCAAGCTAGAAACGCCTTTTTCTAATGCTAATTGTCTAAAAACATCAACATCTACTTTGTAAAAAAGAATTTCTTTTTCTAAAAGGCAAACTTCATCCAAAATAGGCAACAATCTTTGACATGGAAGACACCATGTAGCAAAAAAATCAACAACTAACAATTTTTGGGTAGCAATTATGGTCTCAAAATCTTTTCCTTGATAATTCATTAAATTACTCATTATATTTAAAACTCCTTTTGTTTTTTGGGTATTTGGGTTGTAGTGCATACACCATTTATTATAATTTAAAAAAATGTTAATTAATAAATATATGTTTTATTTATTTTAATTTTTAAAATA
>CAMOAP010000019.1 GCA_946577115.1 uncultured Acholeplasmataceae bacterium
TAGATAAGTGGCAATCCCCACAAGCCAAAGTGTTAATAAAAATAGGAATGACAATAACCAAGATAATAATTTTTTCTTGAAAATTTAAATTAATATAAGTAACCATCAAACTTTAAATCATAAGAAAAAATAATATAAAAAATTTAGCTTAAACACTACGATAATTCACTATAATTTAGTTTTTGTCATATAAAAACCCTTTTTATTTTAAGTTATGCATCCTATATTTTAAATCTTTAAAAAATTTATAATAAAACATTATTTCAATTTTTTTGAGTTTTTATTTTGATAGAAAAAACCTAAACTATATAAACATTTTAGGGTTTGCAATTTTGTGTTGTGATAAATTTATTTGTTTTGTTTTATTGCTTTTTTACAATTAAGAGGTTATTTTTTTTGCAAAACTTGATATTTTAATAAAGAAACAAACTCATCAACTTTAATTGTGGTTTGTACATCAGAGCCATATTTTCTAAAAGTAATTAAATTATTAGTAATTTCGTGGTCACCAATTACAACTTGATAAGGAATTTTTAATTTTTGTGATTCTCTAATTTTATAACCCAAAGTGTTATCTTTGGAATTGATTTCTACTCTGAAATTTTGTAATTTTAATATTTCTTTAATTTGTTGGCTAAATTCCAAATGTAGAGGAGCAGAAACAGGAATTAAAAGAACTTGTACAGGAGCAAGCCATAAAGGAAAAACACCCTTAATTTCTTCTACTAAATGTGCTAAAAATCTTTCCATAGTAGAAACAACTGCGCGGTGAATGACAACAGGACGATGGTGTTTATTGTCTTTCCCAATAAAAGTAAGATCAAATTTTTGAGAAAGCAAAAAATCAAGTTGTACTGTTGATAGTGTTTCTTCGTTGCCTAGGGCAGTAAACACTTGCACATCTAATTTAGGACCATAAAAGGCAGCTTCTCCGATGACTTCTTTAAAGGGTAAGCCCAATTCTTGAATAGTTTCTTTGAGGGTTTTTTCAGCGTGATACCACATTTGATCGTCATTAAAATATTTTTCTGTGTCGTTAGGATCACGATAACTTAGACGAAACTCATAATTTTTAATATTAAAATCACAATAAACTTCTAAAATTAAATTAATAATTTTTTTCATCTCTTCTTTGATTTGGTCAGGACGGGCAAAAATATGAGCATCATTAAGAGTCATTTCTCTTACTCTTTGTAAACCAGAAACAGCTCCTGATTTTTCAAACCGATGCATCATTCCTAATTCAGCAATACGCAAAGGCAATTCCTTATAACTATGAGGATTTTTTTTATAAATCATCATGTGATGGGGGCAATTCATTGGCCTTAAAACTAGTTTTTCGCCATTTTCCAAAGTCATAATAGGAAACATATTAGAAGCGTAATGGTCCAAATGACCCGAAATACGGTAAAGTTCGGTATTTGCCATAATGGGTGTGTAGACATGATGATAATCATAGCTTAATTCTTTGTCAACAATATATCTTTCAACGATACGCCTTACAGTAGCTCCTTTGGGAAGCCAAAAGGGAAGTCCCAAACCAACTTCTTTATTAAACATGAATAAATCTAGTTCTTTGTTAAGTGTTTTGTGGTCTCGTTCTTTTCTTTCTTCCAAAAGTTGCAAGTAATCTTCAAGTGATTGTTTTTTGAAAAAAGAAGTGCCATAAATGCGGGTCAAATTTTTGTTTTTAGCATCTCCTTGAAAATAAGCTCCTGATATTTTTAAAAGTTTAAAATGTTTAATAAGACTTGTTTTGGTTACATGACCACCACGACAAAGATCAAAAAATTCTCCTTGGCGATAAATACTGATAGTATGGTCACGAAATTTTTCCAGCAAAACTTGTTTATAAGGGTTGTAAGCAAATAATTTTTGGGCTTGTTCGAAAGAAACTTCTTCTCTTGTAATTCTGTGGTTTTCCAAAGAAATTTGATGCATTACTTTTTCAATAGAAAGAAAATCTTTTTCTGAAATTTTGTTATTTTGAAAATCAATATCATAATAAAATCCTTCTTTAATGGCAGGTCCTACTGTAAAAAAGGCATCTGGATAAAGTCTTGTAACGGCTTGCGCCATAAGGTGAGCGGTGCTATGGTTAAGCACTTCCAAAGATTTAGGATCAGATTCAGTTAAAATTTCTAAATTGCCACTTTCTTTCAAAGGAAAATCAAGTTCGATTGGTTGGTTGTTGAAGAGGGCTGCAACTGGTTTTTTGAAATATACAGATAAATATTCTTTCCAAATTACCAAAGGAGTTGTGCCTGAAATAAATTCTTGTATTTGATTGTCAAAAAAGCTGATTTTAATCATAAAAACCCTTTCTTTTGTAGTTTTTAGTATTTTTGATCTTTTAAGAAATGGATAAAAACAAAGATGAATAAAGATAATGGGCAAAAAATAAAGGGTGAAAAATTTTATTTAAATAATAATGTTTAATTTATACTATAAATTAAATAAAATATATCACAAATATAACACAAAAAGAGTATTTTTTTAGTAATTGGTTTGTTTGTGTTTGTTATTTTGAATCTAAATTTTTAATTTTTTTTGAAAAAGGGTGCAATTTCTTTTTTTATTGTATCAACAAAAGGCAAAATTTCTTTTTCGGATAGCAAAAACATACTGCAAGCTCTTTGGTGACCTTTACAACCATATTTTTTCACAATATGATAAATTTGCGGTCCGTTAGAACAAATACGCACTTGAATTTTAGAATCAGGACGTTCAAAAAAAAGAGCATAAAAAGGAAAATTTTTAATATTAGATAAAATATTAATCGACAAAAAAACTTCTTCTAAAGTAATGTTGAATTGTTCAATGATTTGTTGATTCACATAAACATAGGCAAATCCCTCACAAGCAACAATATTTTGACATATATATCCTTGATATTTTAAAAAATTAAGTGTTACTTTATTGATATTTTGTTCCACCAAAGCAACATCAATACCATAATTAAGTAATTCTGAGGCAATTCTTAAAGTTTGGGCGCTTACTCTATGATACCTAAAATTACCAGTATCTGTAATTAAACCCACATAAATAGCCAAAGCACCTTTAAAAGTTAGGTTTAAGTTGAGTTTTTCCTTTAACAAGTAAATCATCTCAGAACATGAACCAAAAGAATCATCAACCCATTGATAATTACCGTAATTTTCAATTAAAATATGATGATCAATTCGAATAACGACTTTTCCTAGTTTAAATCTTTGGTCGTCGATGGCTTGAGTAGTGCCACAGTCAACTACAATTACTAAAGCATTTTGATAAGTTTCATCAAGTATTTCATCAAATTTACCCAAAAAAGTTAAATGATTTTGGGGGTGCCCAACCACATAAACATTTTTATGAGGAAAAGTATTTTGAATCATATTTTTTAAACCTAGTTGAGAACCATAAGAATCACCATCAGGATTTTTATGCCCGTGAATAATGATAGTATCAAAGGTTTTAATTTGAGTTTCGATAAATTTCATATTTGTGCCTTCCTTTGTGTTTGTTAAAATATTAGTTTAGTTAAAATGTTATTAGTTATTTTGATTTTTATTTTCCTAAACAAAATTTAGAAAATAATTCTTTAATTAAACTATTTTCTTGATTATCACCTATAATTTGTCGTAACGCTTGATAGGCTTTAGTAAGATCAATAGAATAAATATCTATTGGCATTGATTGCAAAAGGGCTTGTTGTAAATCTCGAAAAGAACGAAGAGCAATTTGGATTTGATTAATGTGTCTTGCATTAGAAAAATAATTAAAATCTTTTGGTTTAATGTCATTTAATTGGAATTTTTTTAAAATTGTTTGTTGTAACTCTAAAAACCCTGTTTTATCCAAACTTGAAACTGAAATAATTTCTTGCGGAGATAATTGGGAAGAGTAATCAGAAAAAGAAGAAATTAATTTATCACTTTTTAAATCCATTTTGTTTCCTATAATAATACGCGGATAATTTTGGGTTAATTGCAAAAGTTTGATATCTTCTTCTTGCAAATGATTGCTTTGGTCTAAAACTAATAAAATTAATTCTGATTGTAAAAGCATTTTTTCTGTTCTTAAAATTCCTATTTTTTCAATGGGATTATCAGTTTTACGAATGCCTGCAGTATCAATTAAATGAAGAGTAATACCTTGACAATTAAAATAAGCTTCCACAAAATCTCTTGTAGTACCTGAAATATCAGAAACAATAGCTTTATTTTCATTTAAAAAAGCATTAAGAAGGCTTGATTTACCAACATTAGGACGCCCAATAATTAAAGTTTTTATTCCTTCTTTAATATATCTATTTTTATGGGAGTGGCTCAAAATATTTTCTAATTGTTGGATTAAACTTTGGACTTCCAAATCAATTTTTTGTTGAGTGATTTGAGAAATATCATCATATTCAGGATAATCAATATTAACTTCAATTTGAGCAATTAAATTAAGAATTTGGTCGCACAAAGAAGTCACTAATTGAGAAGTATATTTTTGCAAACCAGAATGAGCAATTTTAATGGCATTTTCATTAGTGGCATGAATTAGGTCCATGATTGATTCAGCTTGAATTAGGTCCATTTTTCCATTAAGATAGGCCCTTTGACTAAATTCACCTGGAAAAGCCAATCTAATATCTAATGACAAAATTCTTTCTAAAACCATTTGCGTAATTAAAATACCGCCATGAGCATTAATTTCTACAACATTTTCACCAGTAAAAGAATTAGGAGTTTTAAAAACAGAAATCAAAACTTCATCTAAAATAGTTTGGTCTTTATTAATAATAAAACCATGAGTAATTGTATGTGTTTTGGCTTGGATAAGATCTTTTCCTTTAAAAATTTTATTTATTTCTATAATAGAATTATTGCCAGAAACCCTAATTACACTAACTCCTCCCGTTCCTAAAGGAGTTGAAATAGCAGCAATAGTATCAAAAAACATTTATTGGGGTTCCTTTCTTTATGATTTTTGCAATCTTTTCCTTTATTGAATTTTGTTTTAAATTGATATTTATCATTTATATAATATTAAAATAATTCACAAACAAAAGGAAAAGGGAAAAGAATTATCAAAATAAAAAAGTTTTGTTGGGTTAATTTTATTGTTAATTAATCTTGATTTTGGGATTTGATTTTAAAAGCTTTAATTGAATCTTTTATTTTATCTATGAAAAGAGTCATTTCTTGATTGTTATTTAAAATAACACCACAAGCTCTGAGATGACCCCCACCTTTAAATTGTCTAGCAATGGAGTTAATTTCAGGACCACGAGAACGAATGCGAGCTCTAATTTTTAAATCTGGTTGTTCTAAGAAAAAAGCCCAAATTGGATGATTTTCTAAATGACCCAAAATATTGACTAAACTTGCAGCAACGTCAATATGTAAGTTAAATTTTTTCAATGTTTCTTGAGAAATAAAAACGTAAACAAAACCTTCGGAAGTAACTACATTTTGATAAATATAGGCTTTATATTGAAACAAGGTAAGGGTTTCTTTGTTAAGGTGAAAAAAAATTTGTGATACATCAAGATCAAAAGAAAGTAAGGAAGCGGCAGCTTTGAGAGTTTTTTGGTCAACTCTATCAAAACAAAAATTACCAGTATCAGTTACCATACCTACATACATAGCCAAAGCACCTTTAGAAGTTAATTTCATATTGAATTTTTCTTTAAATTCGAAAATCATTTGAGAACAAGAAGAATAATTAGCATCTACCCATTGATAATTGCAGTAATTATCTATTAATAAATGATGATCGATTCTAATTGTATCTTTGGCTAATTTAAATCTTGGGTCACTAATTTTTTTTTCTTGACCGCAATCAACAACAATAGAAAGAGCGTTTTGGTACAAAGAATCACAAACTGTATCCATCATGCCTACAAAAGATAAAGAAGGATTTTGTTGTCCTACTACATAAACTTTTTTTTGGGGAAAAGTTGCTGTAATTGTATCTTGTAAACCTAATTGAGCTCCGTAACAATCACCATCTGGATTGATGTGTCCGTGAATAATAATTGTTTCAAAAGTTTTAATTTTATTGTAAATAATTTTCATAATGTTCCTTTAATTTGTTAATTTTAATAAGTTTTTAAGAGTCTGCTTTTTGTTGGGCTTCATTAAATAATGTATCGATGTTTTTGTCTAAGTCTTTATCTAAAAAACAATCTATTACTAATTTTTCTACAACTATACGAGAAATCTGGGATTTTCTAAAAGTAGGAGAAAAAAAATAAATAGGGTTACCTGTTTTAGAAGATTCTTTATCTTTTTCTCTTTCATCTTTCATAAATTCAAAAATATCTTTATTTAGTTCTGGATTTTTAGAATCTTTATTTTTGAAAGAATTTTCATAATTTGTTTTTTCTGGTTTAACACTTTTTTCATAACAAGGACGAGTAGGAAATTGACTAAGTTTTTCGATTAATTTTTCGTTTGTTTTTTTAGAAGTTAAATATTTTAAAAACAACCAAGAAGCAAGAACTTCATCTTTATCTTTTTTATAAAATAAATTAATATTCGATCCTTGTTGTAAAACTTTTCTTTTACCTGAATCAGAACCTTGTTTTCCTTTTTTCCAATAGGGAACCGAAGTTACTCCTACTTTAAATGGAGCTTTAGAAATATATTTAAATCCATTAGAAGAAGAAATATCCATTAAAATTTTTTGATTCATAAATAAATTAGTAGTATAGTTTTCACCAGATAATTTACGAGTAATTAAATATTTGTTATCATAAAACTTTTTAAAATCTTTAATCATTGTTTTAGCATCTGGATTATTAAAACGCACTCCCACTTCACTACTTAATGGATCTTTTTTAGTTGGTGAAGTTGTATATTCAATGCCTCTTTGTTCGGAAGCTACAATAAACAAATTAGATTCAGAATCATAAGAAATAGGGATTTTTTCAGGGTCAACTTGTTTAATTACTTTGCATAACTTTTCCATTTGTTCCCATGTAATACCATCTTTAAGTTTGCCTTCAAAATTAGAGTCATAATTTTCAAAATAAGATTTAAAATCAGCATCGATTTCAATTTTTTGTTTTTTAATTGTTTCTTTTAAATATTTAAAATAATCTTGATTATAATACATTAATTCAATAGATTTAGAAAATGGCAAAGAGTACCATTTCCCTGGTTCTTTTTCATCACCCAAAGGCAATTTAGCCTCATCTTCAAAATTGGAATAAAAATATGTTTTTGTTTCTGGGCAAGGTTCTAATTTAATTTTTGAATTAGTGTGATCTTTAAATCCATCAAGGGGAACTAATTTACCTGATTCATAATAATTTACTAAATGATCAGCATAAGAAACAATTAAATGGGGTTCATTATTGGCTGGAAGAGCTACATTAATATTTTTAACAATCCCATTCCAACTAGGTTTATATTCTGTTTTTACTTTGATATTAGGATAATCTTTTCTAAATTCTTCAATAATTGATTCTAAAACAGTTTTTGGTTTTCCTTTTTCTTTTTCAGGATCTAAACGATGCCAAAAAACAATTTCTATAGGTTTTGCTAGGAATTTTTGCCATGCTTCACTATCTTTATATTTGATAAGCATTTCATTTAATTCTTTTTCATGATTACTTCTTAAAGCATTAGAA
>CAMOAP010000020.1 GCA_946577115.1 uncultured Acholeplasmataceae bacterium
TTTGTCTCAGAAATAATTCATTTTTTTGATTTGGCAAAAATTGAATTAAAATATTTATAAAAATATAAAATCATTTTTTTTATTGTTATTGCTATTAAAATTTATTGTTGTTTTTTTATTAAGATAAAAAAAGTATCATAATGACAATAATAAGGAGGTTTTTCTTTGAAAATAGGAATTTTTACTGATGCATATAAACCTTTAATTAGTGGTGTTGTTGTTTCTGTTGATTCTCTAAGAGAAGGTTTGAAAGCTTTGGGACATGAAGTCTATATTATTACAACTAACTGTCCTAAAGTCAAACAAGAAAAAGATTCTCGGGTAATAAGAATTAAAGGCATACCATTGCCTTTTAAAAATTTTAAAGATCATCGTTGGGTTTTAAGTTATAAAAAACATCTTTTTAAAATTAAAGAACTTAATTTGGATATAATTCATGTTCATACTGAATTTGGGGTAGGTTCTTTAGGGCTTTTAGCTAAACAAAAATTAAATTTGCCTTTAATTTATACAGCACACACAATGTATGTTGCCTTTTTTAATACTCAAAAATCTTTTATTGTTAAATGTTTTAAAAATCCCATTTTAAAATATGTAGACTATATTTTTACTAAATTTATTTTTAATAGTGATATCAATATTTTACCTACCAAAAAAGTATTGTATTTTTTAGAAAATCGCTATTCTAATAAAGTTAATGATACTTCTAAAATCAATTATCAAATTGTTCCAACAGGTTTTAATTTAGAAAAATTTTATTGTCACAATCATTCATCAGAAAAAGTTTTTTTATTAAAACAACAATTAGGACTTAAAGATTCGTTTGTATGTCTTTATGTAGGAAGAATATCTGCTGAAAAAGAAATTAATTATTTGATGGATGCTTTTGCTTCTTTTCATCTTCAAAATCCCAAAAGTAAATTTTTAATTATTGGTGATGGACCTGAAAGAAAAAATTTAGAAAAAAAAGCTAAAAAACTTAATTTAGATGACAAAATTATTTTTTTAGGGTTTGTTGTTTATGATAAGTTAGGTATTTATTATCAATTAGGAAATGTCTTTATTAATGCATCTTTATTTGAAACTCAAGGACTTACATATATTGAAGCGCTAGCTGCTTCTTTGCTTTGTGTAGTTCGTTTTGATCAAGCATTAGAAGGAGTAATTAAACACGAACAAAATGGTTTTTTTTATCATAACCAAGAAGAATTAATTACAATTCTTACTTCCTTATATCAATATCCAGATAATTTTAAAAAATTATCACATCAAGCTCAAAAATCAGTTAATTTATATACTCAAAAGACTTTTGTAACTAATGTTTTAGAAGTTTATAAAGAAGCTATTGATAATCATAAATTAAAAAATCAAAAAGTAATTCAACATCAAAAATAAATGCCAGATAATGTTTAATTATAAAAAAATATATCTTTTTACCTAACTGTTTCATTTATTTAGATAACTTAATATTAAATATAAAATTGAGCCAACTTTTAAGTTGATTTTTACTTTCGTTTATATTTTATTTTAGAAATTTATTTTTTACCGAAACAAACAAATCACAATCAATAAATATTAATAAATTTTTATTTTTTTGATAAAAAATAATGTCTTTAACTAAAAAAACTTATAAATATTAAAGTTTTGTCATCTAATTAACTCAAAAAAATATTTTTTTGTTATAATATTAATGTCTTATAAATTATAAAATAAAATGCTTATTCCTTGTCTTTACAATTTAGAGATAAAGACCGCTTAGGCCATAAGGAGAAAAAAATGAAAAAATACGAAATAATGTATATTTTACGCCCCAATTTAGACAGCAAAGGCGTTAAAAAAATTAATGACATTTTGCAAAATATTTTTTTACAATCCCCAAATCAAATTTTGGAACAAAACGAAATAGGATTAAAAGACCTAGCTTATCTTATTGATAATCATAAAAAAGGATATTACAATTGGTTAATGATAAAAGCAGATAATGATGCTATTTTAGAATTTAATCGTATTGTCAAAATTACTGAAGAAATTATTAGATTTATCGTTATTAAAGATAAAGAATAAGAATTTTAATTCACACATGATTAATAAAGTTATTTTGGGTAGTTAGCATTACTAAAGACCTAGAATTAAAAAATACTAATATTGGTACTTATGTTGTTAAATTTACTTTGGCATTTAATAGAATTGTAATTACTTCTAGAAAAAAAACTAATTTTATAACTTGTACTGTTTTTGTTAAACAAGCTGAAAATTTATAAAATATATTTCTAAAGGTGCTTTAATAGGTGTTGAAAGAAGTATTATAGTAGAAACTTGGTGAAAAGACGGTGTAATTAATTGGAAAACTAGTGTTTTGTTTAACAATATTTAGTTTGAGAATCTATAAAAACCTGATAACGATTATGAATAATATTCTAATTAAAAATAATTTCCAAATTAACTGATATAAAATAATAAAAATAATACCATAATCAAATCTTAAAATATCAAAAACATTAAAACCAAAACACCAAATACAAAAAATAAACAACAACAATAAATATTTTCAATTTCAAAAGGAGCTACAAATGAAATTTAATAACAAAAAAAATATTTTTAAAAAACGTCGCAAAGTTTGTTTTTTTACTGAAAACAAAGTAACTAAAATTGATTTTAAAGACATAGAGCTTTTACAAAGATTTATTACTGATCGTGGAAGAATTCTTTCTAGAAGAGTAACAAATACTTCTGCTAGATGGCAACGTCAATTGGCAATTGCTATTAAAAGAGCTCGTCATATGGCTTTAATTCCTTTTATCCAACAATAAAAACAGGGGTTGCATCCTGTTTTTTTTGTTAATTACAAATATTAAAACTAAATTTTATCTAATTATTTAAATGCAAATGAGGGCCAAAAAAATTATGTTTTCTAAAAATAAACATAACACAAAATTTATTGTAATTACTTGTTTAATTGTTATTTTGATTTCAATTCTTTTTTGTTTGGATTTTCAAAATATTCAAGAAATTATTGAAACAATTAATCAATTAACCAACAATCAAAATCCAAGCCAAAATACTGCCAGCGAAATGAGTGGTATGCGTCGTAAAATTATTTTTTTCATTTTTAACTTTTTTGGAAAAATCATTTTAGCATCCTTTGTTATCAGTTTTTTGCTTCATATTAAAAAAAACGCCCAAATTAAAAGATTAAAAAACAAACTTTCTTTATGGTCTAAATTATCTTTTCACGTAAGTCAAATTGGAGAAGAAGTACTCAACGAACTTCCTATTGGCATTGTTTTAATTGATATTTCTAGTCAAGAAATTCAGTGGCTCAATCCTTATGCTAGTTTTATTTTAAAAAATCCCGAAATCAATTCACCCTTAACTCAAATTAATGAAAATATGGCACAACTAATAAGTAATTCTGATACAATTCCCAAAACCATCATCACTTTGAAAAACCAAAAATTTGAATGTTTTTATAAAAAAGATTTAAGTGTTTTTTATTTGTTTGATGCTACCGAAAAAGAACAAATCAAACATTTATTTTTACAAAAAACCTTGGCTCTTGCTATGATTGCTTTTGATAATTTAGCAGAATCTTTAATTCGTTATGATCTTTCAGAACAATCACAAATACAGGGTGAATATTTAAGTGCTTTATATGATTATATTGAACCTTATGAAGGTTATTTAAAACAATTGATAGATGACCGTTTTTTACTTCTTCTTAACCGCCAAAATTTAGATAAAATGTTAGAAAATAAATTTAGCATTCTAGATACTATCCGCAACATTTCTCAAAAATATCAATTAAAAGTGACTCTTTCTATGGGAATTGCTTGTTGGAATTTGTCATATGAAAAACTTGCTACCTACAGTCAAAATGCAATTGAATTAGCCCAAAAAAGGGGTGGCGATCAAGTAGTTGTTAATATTGAAAATGAAAAAATTAAATATTTTGGTGCTAAAATTGCTTCTTTAAGCAAACAATCCAAAGTGCATGCCCGTATTAATGCCCAAAATTTAGTCGATATTTTAAAAAAACATTCTCATTGTTTTATTATGGGACACACTCACACCGATCTTGATGCTTTGGGTTCTGTTATTGCTTTTTACAAAATTGCAGCCACTACCCATCCCGAAAACAATAATTATATTATCCTTGATGAAGAAAAATTAGACAAAAGCCTCATCCCTGTTTATCATCAATTAATTAAAATTAAGGCAAAAACATCTCTAAATATTATTACAACCCAACAAGCATCCAAAATGATTAAAGAAAATTCCTTAATTGCAGTTTTGGATACCCAAACTAAAGGCATGGTAAATAGTCCCGAACTTTTATCTTTAACGCCCAATATTGTAGTTGTTGATCACCACCGTGCTACCGAAGAAATTATTCCTTCTGTTTTTTCTTATGTTGAATCATCTGCTTCTTCAACTGTTGAATTGCTTGTTGAAGTTATGGGATTTTTGGAAAAAGAAGTCCACATTACTGCTTTTGAAGCAAGTATTATGTATGCAGGTATTTTAATTGATACTAACGCTTTTATTTACCGTACGAGTTCTAGAACTTTTGAAGTGGCTTCCAAATTAAAAGATTTAGGCGCTGATGCAATCGAGGTTAAAAGTTGGTTACGTAAAGACTTTGACAAAGTTTTAGAAATTAATAAACTGATTTCTAAAATGGAAATTTTTATGGATAGATTTGCTATTATTCAAAGTTATGAAATTTATGAAAATCGTTCTTTTTTAGCTCAAGTGGCAGAAAGTGTTCTAAACATTCAAAACGTTGATGCTGCTTTTATGATAGCTAAAATAGCAGATAATAAAATAGCAATTAGTGCTCGTTCTTACAATGAAATTAATGTTCAAACTATCATGGAACAAATGGAAGGTGGAGGACATCTTAATAGTGCTGCCACTCAATTAGAAGGAACTAATATCCAAATAGTTACAGACACTTTAAAACATTTTTTAAAATTAGAATATGAAAAAGGTGAAAAGAATATGGAAATTATTTTGTTAACTGATATTCCTAATAAAGGAAAAAAACACGAAATTATTAAAGTTAATAATGGTTATGGCAATTTTTTAATCCAAAATAAAAAAGCTCTTTTAGCAGACAAAATTAATTTATCTGCAATTAAACAATCACAAATGTTAGAACAAGAACAAAAACGCAATCACGAACTTTTAATGTATAAATTAAAACAAGAAATTGATGACAAAAAAATTACTCTAGATATTCAATTAGGACCTAAAGGAAAAATTTATGGAAAAATTACTCTCAAACAAATTGCTGAAGAATTTTTAAAAGTTTATAATATTACTCTTGACCGCAAAAAAATATCTTTAGAAAGCGAAATTATTGCCATTGGTATTTATCCTGTTGATGTTTTTCTAACTGATCAAATTAAGGCTACTTTTTTCCTTAATGTGACCGAAAGAAAAAACAAATGACCAATTATTCTAAAAATACTCCTTCCAGTCCTGAAGCAGAACGCGCTTTGTTAGGGGTTTTGCTTTTAAACCCTGAAAAAATATCTTTTACCTTAGATATTATTGGAGAAACTGACTTTTACAACCCTAATCACCAACATATTTTTAGAGCGATGAAAACTTTGCATGAAACCAACAAACAAATTGATTATTTTTCAGTAAGTGCTATTTTAGACAATGAAAAATTATTACAAAAAATAGGAAATATCGATTATTTAAATGAATTATCTGATTTGATGCCTTCTACTCAACATATAGAAACATATATTGATTTAATTAAGGAAACAGCTTTAAAAAGAGAAATTATCGAAACTGTCACTTCATTGGCACAAAAAGGATACGAAAACATTGATGTCCAAGAATATTTGGATTTTTCGGAAGAAAAAATTTTTAATTTAACTAAAAATAAAAAAACCAGCGAATTATTAAAATTAAAAATTTTGTTAAAAAAAATTAAAGAAAAAAATATTCTTGCTAAACATCATAAAGATTTAGTAGGTCTTTCCACTGGATATGAAAATCTCAATAATATTACCTTAGGATTTAAACCTGAAGAATTTATTATTTTAGCTGCTCGTCCTTCCATGGGAAAAAGCACTTTTATGCTTAATTTAGCTCTCAGAATTGCTAATCCCAAATATAATTCTCAATACCCTCATATTGCTATTTTTAGTTTAGAAATGTCAAATGAACAATTAGCTATGCGTATGTTAAGCACTCAATCAAAAATACATCACAAAAAAATTCAATTGGGTAACACCAACAGAGAAGAAAAATTTTTGTTAGAAATATCAATGGAAAAAATGGATGATTTAAATATTTATTTTGATGATTCAGCTACTGTAAATATTTTAGATATTAAAGCCAAATGTCGTAAACTTAAAAGTCAAAACAAACTTGATATTGTAATGATAGACTATTTACAACTTATCCGCAAAACTAACAAACAAAACCGTCAAGAAGAAGTAGCAGAAATTTCTCAAAACTTAAAACAAATGGCACGTGAATTAAAAATCCCCGTTATTGCTCTTTCACAACTATCAAGGGATGTAGAAAAAAGAGAAGACAAACGTCCTATTTTGGCTGACCTCCGAGATTCAGGCTCAATTGAACAAGACGCCGATATTGTAATGTTTTTGTACCGTGAAGGCTATTATGAAAAAGACAAAAAACCCAATTCTTCTGGACACACTCAAGTTATTATTGCAAAAAATCGTCAAGGATCAATTGGCATTAGAGAATTTAAGCTTAATTTTGATTATATGTTTTTTTCAGAAATTGAACCTAATATAAGCGAATAAAAAAGCATTTCGCTTGATTAAAATATTTTTTTACCCCCATTCTTTTTTAAAAAATAAAGAGGTAAATATGCTTGAAAGATTAAAAATAATAAAACAAAAATATCAAGATTTACAAAAACTTTTGTTAAACGAACAAAATATAACCCAAAAAATTGACATTTTAAAAAATTTATCAAAATTTGAACCCACAGTAGAACTTTTTAACCAATACTTAAATTTAGAAACCGAATTTACTCAAATCCAAACCATTTTAGAAACCGAACAAGACCCAGAATTATTGCTTTTAGCAGGTCAAGAAAAAGATACTATTTTATCAAAAAAAAAAAATATCTTAGATCAATTAAAAATTTTACTTTTACCCCAAGACCCTTTTGATAAAAAAAATGTTGTATTAGAAATTAAAGGCGCAGCTGGTGGTAATGAAGCAAATCTTTTTGCAGCTGATTTACTACGAACCTATGTGAAATACGCTGAAAACAAAAAATGGAAAGTCGAAATTCTAAATCTAAATCACAGTATCAAAGGCGGTCTTTCTTCCGTAGAACTTTTAATTTCTGGGAAAAATATTTATTCTTTTTTAAAGTATGAATCAGGTGTGCACCGTGTCCAACGCGTTCCTGCTACTGAAGCCCAAGGGCGAATTCACACTTCTACTGCTGTTGTTTTAGTAGTTCCTGAAGCAGAAGAATTAGAATTCAAAATTGATTGGCATGACATTCGAATCGACACTTTTAATTCTAGCGGACCTGGCGGACAATCAGTAAACACCACTAAATCAGCTGTTAGACTTACTCATGTACCTTCAGGAATTAGTGTTGCTTGTCAAGAAGGAAAAAGCCAGCACGAAAACAAAGATAAAGCATTTACCCTTTTAAAAACACGCATTTATAACCAAATGTTAACTGCTAAACAAGAAGAAGAAAACAAACACAGAAAAAAATTAGTAGGAACTGGCGAAAGAAGTGAAAAAATAAGAACGTACAATTACCCGCAAAATCGTATAACAGATCACAGAATTGGACTTACTTTACAAAAATTAGATATCATTATGGAAGGCAAACTCGATTTAGTTATTGAACCTTTGATTCATGAAACCCAAAAAGAACAAATTTCCCAAAGTTAGTTTTAATTTAAAATTTCTTTTGCCAAACTCAAACCATTCAATTAAAAAAACCAGTTTAAGATAAATAAAGGAATAATTGTGAAACCAAAAGATATTATTATTTTTCCAACTGATACAGTTTATGGTATGGGCACCAAATTATATGATAAAAAAGGACTCAACTACATTTATCAAATTAAAAAAAGACCTTTAAATAAAAGTGTTGTTGTTTTGTGTTACTCTTTACAACAAGCAAAAAAATTGGTCCAATTTAATCCTCAAAGCCTTAAATTATCTCTGCATTTTTGGCCAGGTCCTTTAACTTTGATTCTCCCTACCACTTTGAAATATTTTTATAAAACAAAGGAAAAAACTTTAGGAGTAAGAATCCCCAATCATCCTTTAACTTTGAAAATTTTAAAAAAAAATGGTCCTTTAAAGGTCACTTCTGTTAACCAAAGCAATCATCCTCCACTAAATGATTATCAAACTATTTTTAATATTTATCACAATAAAGTGACTTTGATTTATCAAAACTATCATCCAATTTTAAAAATATCTTCCACTATTGTTGATCTAACCAATTTGCAACCAGTTATTTTAAGGCAAGGAACAATTACTCAAGAAGAAATTTCAAAAATCTTAAAACCTTTGCGGCCATCAAAAAATTGCAATTTATATGATTAGTTTTCGAATTACAAAAAAACTTTTTGCTTACCCAATAAAAACATTTCTAAACCAATATCTTTATTTATAGTGCCCGCTTTAATTTTATATTCTAATTCCATTAAATCTAAAAACAGTGTATTTAATTTTTGTGTTTCAATTAATTTTGTTTCTTTTATTAAAAAAAATACTTTTCCTTGTGAAACTGCCAAAACTTTTTGTACTTCTTCTGGGTTGTTTTTTTGTTGTAACAATTCTTTTACCAATAATAATTCTTTAATTTTATGAGTTAATTGATTTATAACATGCAAAGCATTGATTTTTTGCAGTTTCAAGGTTTGATAAATTTGATAAGCATCAATATAATTTTGTTTTAAAAAAAGATTAATTAACCCAAAAATATTTTTATTTTCCTTAAAATTATTGATTTTTTGTACCAATTGCCAAGTTATATTTTTATCATTTGATTGACATAATTTGATTTTTGTTATTTCTTGATGCAAGAAATAAAGATTATAGTTAGTTTTGTTCAACAATTCTTGGATAGTTTTGTTATCAATTTTAAAACCATCTTTTTGAAAAATATCCATGATATAATTAAAAAAATCTTTTTTTTCTAAACTGTTTATCGTTTTGCAAAGACAATATTTTTCCCAAATTTTTTGAACTTCAGATGCTTTATTTTTTTTTCTGCAAAAAAATATAAATCTAAATTGTTGTAAGGATTTTGTAAATAAGAAATTAAAAAAGCTATTTCTTGAGGTTTTTTTTTAAATAAAATTTCACTATGATCCACCAAAACTACTTTTTTCCATGCGTTTTCCATAAAAGAACTGGTTTGAAGTTCTTTTTTCAGTTCTGTTACAAGATCTTTTTGCATACAATAATAAACTACATCTAATTGTTTTTGTTTGCAAACATTAATTATTTTTTTTATTTTTTTTTCTATAAAAAACCTTTGTTTTCCCCAAATTAAATTTATGTTATTTGTTTTCCCCAAATTTAAAACCTCATTTTGCCTTTTTTATTATTAATTAATTATTTATTTTTTTAATGTTTTATAAAAGATCAATTCAACATTATTATCACTATCACTATTGTTATTTTATCAAAAAAATGTTATTATAAAACAATATCACAAAATATAAAAAAAACAAAAATAATAATTTGCTATAATAATATTTGTAAACTACCTTCAAAAATTACCCATCGCAAACAATTATATGCAAAAGCAAAAATAAAAGGAAAAACCAAAATGATTAAAAAAGCCACTTTTGTGCGTAGTATTGTCAACTTTAAAGATATTCCTTTGAAAAAACAACCCGAAATTGTTTTGATGGGCAGAAGCAACGTTGGCAAAAGCACTCTTATCAATGCTTTAACTCAAAGAAAAAAATTAGCTAAAATTTCTCAAACGCCTGGCAAAACAATCACCCTAAATTACTATGACATTAACGAATCTTTTTATTTGATCGATACTCCTGGCTACGGTTATACTAAAAAAAGCAAAGAAATTCAAAAACAGTTATTACAAATTATTATTTCTTTTTTGGAACAAACTTCTCATCTCAAAGCGGTCTTTCAGCTAATTGATTTTAAAGTGGGTGCTACCCAAGAAGATGATAGAATCCATCAATCTCTTTTGCAAGCGGGTTTGGAGGTAGTCTTGTTATTTGTTAAAAAAGATAAAGTTAAAAAAAATTTTGTTCCCAAACAATTAAAAATGCTTGTTAATCACTTTTCCCATATTAAATATTTCTTTTTGATTTCATCAAAACAACAAGAAGGGATGAAAGAATTAAAACTTTTTTTAAGTCAATTAATGGATCCAAATGCCAATGATTAAAAAAGGCTTGCCTTTTGTTGGTAATTTTATTTTTTTGGTTTTTCTAACTTTTGCACTTTGTAAAAAATTTTTGTAATTTTTTTATTTCCTCCAATCCACTTAAACATTTTCAAAATTAACATTCATTTGTTTAAGTCATTCTAAAACTTAAAAACTTCAATCCTAAAAAAATAGAAAGAAGCTAACTTTATGCAAACTAAATATGATTTTAAAAAAGTAGAACATCAAAGATACCAACAATGGTTAGAAAAAAAATATTTTTGTTCCAATCCAAATGCTACTAAAAAAACTTTTACTGTTGTAATTCCACCTCCTAATGTAACAGGAAAACTTCATTTGGGACACGCTTGGAATAATACTATTCAAGACATTATTATAAGATTTAAAAAAATGCAAGGTTTTGATGTGCTCTTTTTGCCTGGGATGGATCATGCAGGCATTGCCACTCAAAACAAAGTTAAAGAACAATTAAAACAAGAAGGGCTTCTGACCACAACTTTAAGCAAAGAAACTTTTTTAAAATACGCATGGGAATGGAAAGAAAAACATGCCCAAAATATTAGGCAACAATGGCAATTTTTAGGGCTTCATCTGGATTATAATTTTGAAAAATTTACCCTTGATACTGATTTGAGTCAAATAGTTCAAGAAGTTTTTGTAAAATTATACCAACAAAAATTAATTTACAGAGATTATAAAATTATTAATTGGGACCCCGAAACTAAAACAGCCCTTTCTAATATAGAAGTAAATTACCACGAAACCCAAGGAAAATTATATTATATTAAATATTTTTTGGTTGATTTTCCAACTAATTCCAATTTTTCTAATGGCTCTTTTTCTCCTTATTTTTTAGAAATCGCAACCACTCGCCCTGAAACCATGTTTGCCGACCAAGCTTTAATGGTAAATCCTAATGACCCTAGATATCAATCTTTTATTGGCAAAAAAGTTTTTATTCCTGATACTAGTATCCAAATTCCTGTTATTAGTGATAATTACGTAGATATTAATTTTGGTACAGGAGTTGTAAAAGTTACTCCTGGACACGATATTAATGATTTTGAAATAGCTAAAAGACACCAATTAAAAGCTTTATTATGTATGAATGAAGATGGCACTATGAACGAACTAGCTTTGCAATATCGAGGATTAGAACGTTTTGCTTGTCGTCAAAAATTATTGCAAAATCTTAAAAAAAAAGGATTTGTAACAAAAAACGAAAACCACCTTCATAAAATAGGATATTCAAGTATTTCTGATTCCATAATTGAACCACGCCTTTCTTTACAATGGTTTTTAAAAACTAAAGTCATCGCTCAAACTGCTTTAAAAACAAATAAAATCAATTTTTTTCCGCTTCGTTTTAAAAATATTTTTAATAATTGGCTACAAAATATCGAAGATTGGTGTATTTCTCGTCAATTATGGTGGGGTCATCAAATTCCTGCTTGGCACAAAGGACAAGAAATTAAGGTGAAAATAGAAAGTCCTGGTCCAGAATGGAGCCTTGATTGTGATGTTTTGGATACTTGGTTTTCTTCTGCTTTGTGGCCTTTTAGTACTTTGGGATGGCCTAATTGTAACACTCCTTTATTTCAAAACCGTTTTCCTACTGATGTTTTGGTAACAGGCTATGATATTTTAACTTTTTGGGTATCAAAAATGGTTTTTCAAAGCATTTTATTAACCCACAAAGACCCTTTTAAAGATGTTTTATTACATGGTTTAGTAAGAGATAACAAAGGACAAAAAATGTCTAAATCAAAAGGTAACGGTGTTGATCCTTTTGAAGTTGTTTCCAAATATGGTACTGATGCTCTTAGATGGTTTTTAACTACTAACGCTGCTCCTGGATTTGATTTATTCTATGATGAGACTAAAGTTTCTTCATCTTGGAATTTTGTTAATAAGTTATGGAATATTAGTCGTTTTGTAAAATTAAATACCAACACCCTAGACACCGATTTTGATATCAATCTTTTGTCTTTGCCCCAAAAAGCCCTTTTAACACAATTGCATTTAACAACTCAAAAAGTAACAACTTTATATCAAAAATATGAATTAAAAGAAATTGGAAAAACTTTATATCAATTTGTTTGGGAATATTTTGCTAATTGGCATTTAGAATTTGCCAAACACGATTTAGATCAGAACAATTTCAGTTCAATAAACTTGCACAACAGTCAAAAATTTTTAGTTTATATGATGAAATATATTTTGCAACTTTTACATCCTTTTATTCCTTTTGTAACTGATGCTCTTTATGAAAATTTTGACAGCAAAACTAATATTACTCAAACTACTTTACAAAAAACTTCTTATTGTAATTTAGATGCCTTAGCTGATTTTGAAAATCTTAAAAACTTAATTATTAAAACACGTCATTTAAGACAAGAATCCAATATTAATTCTAAATTAAATTTAGAATTAGAAGTTGTATCTCAATCTTCAACAACTCTCAAAGATTTTGTAAGTTTGCAAAAAGCTTTAGAAAAATTTTTCAAAACTTTACAAATTAAAATTACTAACAAAGTTACTAATTCTAAAAAAACTATTTGGTTAATTGAAAAAAATTTAAATCTTTATATTGACCGCAAAACTATCAACGAACTTAATAAAACCAAATTTGAAAGTAATTTTTTACAACAAAAAAATACCCTTCTTAAAGAAATTAAAAGAAGTGAGACCATTTTAAACAATCCATCCTTCTTACAAAAAGCCGCAAGTTCTAAAATTGAAATTGAAAAAAA
>CAMOAP010000021.1 GCA_946577115.1 uncultured Acholeplasmataceae bacterium
GACAATTTGAAAAATATGTCAATTACCCTCATTTGTTTATTTTATGCCTTGGAGAAAGCAAAAATGGTTTTTAATTTAGCCTTTATATTAGTTATAGATATTTTGTTGGCTGTTTTAATACATCATATAATGATAGAAAAATTTCAAACTTTTCAAAATCATCCCTTTTTATGTTTAAATCCGTTTGAATGCACCTATATTTCTATTTGATATTTTGTCTTTTTTTTGTATAACTCCTTTGCGGGTGAAAAATACTAAATTTTATATAGCCTACATTAACCCATTAATTTATGTTATTTTTATATATTTTTTTTATTTAAAATAGATCATATTTATTATTTTATCTGGATTTTTTTTGCATTTTAAAAAATTTTTGCAAAATATTATTAGCAAATCGAAATATTTTAATATAGAATTGAGACCAATTTAATTATTAGTCTTTTTTTTATAAAATATCACAATTATTAATTTATAATAAAAAACCAAACTATTAAAATATTTTGGTTTCATCATAGATATGGAATTGTAATTAAAAATTAGCTTTTGCAAGTCACTTTTAAAAAATGATAAAAAAATTTGTCAAATAAATGATATTCTTCTAAAATTTGAAAATTGTTTTTCAATAGCCATCCTTGAAGATAATCTTGATTGCTTTGTGATCCTAATATAAAATGTTTGCTTTTATCAGGGGTTTTGTCAAGTATTTTCGTAATAGCATAAGTTCCCATACCACAAATTAGGGCAAGATCAAAATCTTGGCAAATGTTTTGGAAGCCGTCACTTAAACAAAAGGTAACTGGATAACAATTAAGGTTTTTTTGGGCTTGGAATAAAGGTTTTAATCTTATATCTGCTGCAATTGCTTGTTTTATATAGCCTTGTTGAAAAGCTTTTTTGAGGACTAAACCATGATCTGTGCCAATGTCTACAACAGTGTCATAATTTTTAGTAAGAGACGCAATAAAAAGGATTCGTTTCATTTTTATTTGTGGTTGTGGTATAAACTTTTTAATTTGCTTTGTTTAGCTGGAGTTCTGAGTCGTCTTAGAGCTTTGGATTCAATTTGGCGGATTCTTTCTCTAGTAACTCCAAATAAAGCACCCACTTCTTCTAAAGTGTGGGTTTTCCCATCTAAAAGACCATAACGCATTTTTAATACTTTTTCCTCGCGGTCAGTTAAGGTGTTTTCTAGCACTTCATCTAAAAGTTTTTGAGTTACTTCTTTCATCATATATTCGTGGGGAGATAAAATATTGGGATCTGAGATAAAATCACCCAAAGAAGTTTCGTCTTCTTCGTTTTCTCGTGCAGGCGCTTCCAAAGAAATGGGTTTTTTTTCTATATATTGGATGCTTCGAATTTTTTCAGCAGAAATATTCATTTTGTCGGCTAACTCTTCAACTGTAGGTTTTTTTTTAAGTTTTTGAGTTAATTTACGAGTGCAAAGTGCCATTTTATTAATAGTTTCTACGATGTGTACAGGAATTCGGATAGTCCTTGCTTGATCAGCAATCGCTCTTGTTATAGCTTGTCTTATCCACCAAGTGGCATAAGTAGAAAATTTAAATCCTTTTTGATAATCGAATTTATCTACTGCACGCATTAATCCCATGTTGCCTTCTTGTATTAAATCAAGAAACAAAATGCCTCTTCCAATATAGCGTTTGGCAATCGAAACTACTAATCTATAATTGGATTCTACCAAAATATCTTTGGCGCGTCTTGCTTGTTCGATTTGGTCATTGGCTTCTTGGATTTGGTCTTCGGATAATTCAATTTCTTTGTTTTTGTATTTGGCTAGTTTTTGTTTGGCTTGTTTTCCTAAAAAAACTAAAATGGATTTTTTTTGTTCTTCTGCCAATGAAAGCAAAGGGATTTGACCAATTTCTTTTAAATACATGCGAACTGAGTCATCCATTTTAATGTCAGAATGGATTTTAGAAATTTCTTCTTTAAAAATTTTTTCATCTTCTTCTAATTCTATTATTTTTTCATCTGATATTAAGTTTTCTTCAGAAATGTCAAAATCTGTTATTTCTTCTGAATCTTCTGTTGTATCTTCGTATTTATTGTCATCGGTTTTTTCTAAGTTTGCGTTGGTTGATTTGGAGTCAAGGACAGTAAAATCATCATTTTGTGTATTTGTATCATTTTTATTTGGGTTTTCATTTAGAGCGGGAGATGTTTGTGTTTCGCAAGAAATAATTTGAATCCCTGGTTTGTTTAGGTTTTGTGTTATTTGTTGATATGATATTTTTATCTTTTGTTTTTGCAAAAAAGACATAATTAATCGAGATGTTAGTTTTTGTTTACTTCTAGCTTGTTCATTTAAATTTTTGATTATTTTATCGAATTCCATTTATTAACTCCATTTTTTCTTTTTTTAATGAATTTATCTATGAATTTGTTATTATTTTGGCTTTCTTTATTATTTGTTTTTTTAACAAAATATATCATTTACTAATTCGTTTAATTTTTGTTGTAATTGTTGTTTTTCTTTTTTTAGTTTGTCTTTGTTTTTTTGTAATTTGTTTTTTTCGGTATTATTTATTTGAAGTAATTTATCATTTAATTCATTTATTTTTTGTTGTTTTTGTTCTATTTTGTCTCTGATTTCTAATTCTTTTATATAATTGTTAAATATTTTTCCTTCTTTATCTTTTAAAAGAGGGCGCTTTTGCATTTTAAAAAAATAATGTTTTTCGATAGATGTCAATAAATCATCAATATTTTCTTTAAATACGGTGTTTTTGATTTCTTCCCAAGGAATACAGGTTTGTTGAGATTTTTTTTTGTAATAATTTTTAATATAGTTTAGCAGACAACTGCATTGCAAGTCGTTAAAACCGGGAGTTTTTTTGATGGTGGAAAATATTTTCGGATTTTGGGTTTTGAAAAAAGAAGCATTTAAAAGTAATTCTATGATGATTTCTATTTTAATGTCAAATTTGATTGCATTTAATTGTTTTTTCGTTGGAGCAATGTAAAGAGGTTTTGGGTTTTTGTCAATGGATACTTGAGAATTAAGATTAACTGTTAGTTGATATTTTTTTTGTAAGTATTCCTGATAAAGCATTTTGATTTCAAAACTTGAGGATTGGAACAGTTTTTGTAATTCTTTTTTAGTTTGAGTTTGGTTGTAAGAATCCATTTGTTGACAAATCAAATCGACTTTTAAAGCTAAAAAATCTTTTAAATTATCAGTTAGGAGTTGTTGGTATTTTTCGGGCCCTTCAGTTTTTATGTATTCGTCGGGGTCTAGATTATTAGGAAAATTCAATATTTGAACTTGGAAGTGGTTTTTTTGGAGAAAGGTTCCAATTTCTAAAGTAGCTTTTTTCCCTGCTTTGTCGCCGTCATAGGCAATAATTATTTTGTCGGTGAGTTTTTTTAATAGTTTAACATGATCTGAGGTAAGATTGGTTCCCATAGTAGCAACTACGTTTTTGACTTGAGCTTTGAAAGATGCCATAACATCAAAAAAACCTTCATGCAAAATAACTGTTTGTTTTTTTATGATTTCAGATTGGTTTTCGTAGTATTGATACAAAGTCTCGCCTTTTTTGAAAATTACTGTTTCAGGACTGCTGAGATATTTAGGCATTTGATCATTTAAACTACGGCTGGAAAAAGCAACAATTTGGCCTGATTTGTTAGTAATAGGAAAAATTAGGCGGTTTTTGAAAAAATCATAAAAGTTTCCGGTTTTGTCGTCTTGATTGATTAGGTTTAATTTTTTGAGGTCATCAAGATCAAATTTGGCACCTTCCATTAAATAACTTGATAAATGGGATACTTTAGGAGCATAACCTAATTTAAATTTTTTTATGATGTCATTGCTAAAGCTTCTTTGTTTTAAATAATTGAGGACTTGTTTGTTATGTTTTAATTGATGGGCATAAAAATCTGCTGCTTCTTGCATGATGTTATAGAATTTTTGGTATTGAATGGTTTTTTGTTGTGGAATGGAAGTGGTGATTCCTAAGCGAGTTGCTAGTTCAAAAATGGCTTGATTTAAATGAATGTTTTTGATGCTTTTGTAAAAAAAAACAGGATTTCCGCCTTTTTTACAAGACATACAAACTCCTATATTTCTTTCAGGAGACACAGAAAAAGAGGGCGTTTTTTCATCGTGAAAAGGGCATAATCCCATATAATTTTTGCCTGATTTTGTTAATTGTACAAATTCTTGCACTAAATCAAGGATAGGCATTTTTTCGTTGATTTGATTAATTAATTGTTTGTTATCTTGCATTTTGATCTGGGTTATTTTAAAATAATTTTTTCTTGGATGTATTGTTTGGCTTCTGTTAGCGAAAAGGTTTGTTGTTGCGCGGTGTCGCGATTTCTTAAAGTAACTGTGTTGTGGGTAAGGGTTTGATCGTCTACAGTGAGACAAAAAGGAGTGCCGATCCTATCTTGTCTGCGGTATCTTTTGCCAACACTTTGGGTCTCATCATAACAAACATCAAAATGTTTGGATAAATATTGATGGATTTCTTGGGCTTTATCGCTGTGTTTTTTTTTGATTAATGGTAAAACAGCTACTTTGTAAGGTGATAAAAAAGGGTGAAAAGAAAGGATTTGCCTTGTTTCTTTGAGAGTGCTATTTTCTTGGTAATTGTTAATTAGAAAAGCAAAAAACAGTCTTTCTATTCCTAAAGAAGGTTCTATAACATAGGGCAAAATTTTTTGTTTGGTAGTTTCGTCAAAATAAGTAAGATCTTTTTTAGAGTGTTGTTGGTGGGTTTTCAGGTCGAAATTTTTTCTGAAAGCGATCCCCCAAAGTTCGTCAAAACCCCAAGGAAATTTAAATAAAATATCGCAAGTTTGTTGTGAATAATGGCTGAGGTCTTCTTTTTTGTGATCTTTAAATTTTAAATTTTGTGGTTTTATTCCTAAAATAATTAAAAAATCATACATTAATTTTTTCCAGTGGCTAAACCAATGGGCTTCGGTTCCTGGTTGGCAAAAAAATTCTAGTTCCATTTGTTCAAATTCACAAGTACGGAAAATAAAGTTACCTGGTGTCACTTCGTTGCGGAATACTTTGCCAATTTGGCAGACCCCAAAGGGAAGTTTTTTTCTGGTGGTTTTTAAAATGTTTTTAAATTGTATAAAAATTCCCTGTGCTGTTTCCGGTCTTAAATATAGAGGTTTGGATTTTTCCAAAATGACTCCTTGATGGGTTTGAAAAAGCATGTTAAAAGGTCTGATTGGTGTCCAGTTGGAAGTTCCTAATACTTGGTTTTTGACTAAATAGTCATGCATTTGTTCATAGGACCAACCGCTAATATCCAACTGCGGATCGTGGTTTTCAATGAGTTTATCGGCGCGAAATCTCTTGTTGTTTTGTTGATTTTCGGTAAGGGGATCCGAAAAAGAATCCAGATGACCTGAGGCTTTCCATACGGAAGAATTAAGCAAAATGGAGCTATCCAACAAAACATTATTGGGTTGTTCTTGGACAAATTTTTGCAACCAAGCTTTTTTAATGTTGTTTTTTAATAAACTGCCTAAAGGGCCATAATCCCAACTATTGGCAAGTCCTCCATAAATTTCGCTGCCTGAAAATACAAATCCTGTTTGTTTTGCTAATGAAATAACCTTCTCTAAATGTTGCATCCCAAAACTCCTTTTTGTTGTTGGTGTTATTTTTTTGATTTTTTTGTTAATTATAATTATTTAATATCCAAAGCGATTTAATAAATCTTTTTGATTGCGCCAATTAGGATATACTTTGACCCATAAATTAATGTGAGTTTTGATTTGCAAATGGCAATTGAGGTCTTGGCGGACATGTGTTCCTATTTGTTTGAGTTTGGAGCCTGCCTTACCAATTAAGATTTTTTTTTGGGAACTTCTTTCTACTAAAATCAATCCCCAAATTGCTAATAAATGGTCTTTTTGTTCCATGTTTTCAATTATTACAGCCGAGGCGTGGGGTATTTCTTTGTGGACATAATAAAGGACTTTTTCGCGAATTATTTCTGCTATCCAAAGTTCTTTTTTTTGATCAGTAATCATGTCTTTCGGATAGTAAGCGATTCCTGGTTTGGTATTTTTATATATATATTCTTTTAAAAAAGTGGTGTTTTTGGCTTTGATAGCGGAAAGTGGGATTACGGTTTGAAAAGAAAAATGATTTAAATAGCTCAAAATAATAGCATCAATTTTGCTTTTTCGTTTTAAACGGTCAATTTTGTTGATGACTAAAAAAACTGGTTTTTTGGTTTGAAAAATCATCTTTAATAAAGTTTCTTCTTTGGGATGATAAAAGGAATCTGTTAAAAAGAGAATTAAATCAACGTCTTTGATGCTTTGTAAAGCGATGTTGTTCATTTTTTGGTTTAATAAATGTTTGTATTGGTTAATTCCTGGGGTGTCTACAAAAATATATTGGGCGTTAGGTTCGTGGCAAATGCCAATAATTTTGTGGCGTGTTGTTTGGGGTTTGGCGCTTGTGATGGCGACTTTTTTTTGGGTTAATGTATTTAAAAGAGTTGATTTGCCAACGTTTGGGCGTCCCAAAATAGCAATAAAACCAGATTTAAAATGCATGTAAGTCCTCAATTTCTTAGTTATTTTTTGTTTTTTTATTGGTTTTTTCTTTTTGATTAGTTTTTCTTGGGTGTTGGGGGGGTGCTGTTTTATGTGGCTGTGTCTAAATTCATACCTACGTTTTGTAAAATTTTTTCTTGTAAATCAAGCATTATTTGCAACTCTTCTTCGGTGCGATGTTGATAGCCTTTAAGATGCAAAAAACCATGCACTGCTAAAAAAGCAATTTCGCGTTCTAAACTGTGTTTGGCTGTTTTTGCTTGGTCTTGGGCTTTGGGAAAAGAAATAAAAATATCTCCTAAAGAATTGTCTTCTAAACCTGCAAAAAAAGTTAAATCATTACGAAAAGACAAAACATCTGTGGGATAATTTTGTTGGCGATAAAAGGAATTAAGTTCTTGAATTTTTTTGTTGTTAACAAAAATTAGATGCATTAATTTTTTTTCTTTTATGGGTAAAAACATTTTCATTAATAAATATTTAAAAGGTTTGATGCAAAAAGAAGTTTGATTATGGATTTTAATGATCATTTATTATTTCCTATTTGAGATTTGTGTTGTAGTTGCAGTTGTTTTTGGTAATTTTTAAAACGAATATTTGAACTAATAAAATAAAAAAAGCAACTTGTTTAAAGTAGCTTTTAATTGATTAAAACATTAACGCTTTTTACTACGCATATTTTTTTGGCGGTTTTTCTTTTGTACGTTTGGTTTAATATAATGTTCTTTGCGACGCGCTTCTGCTAGAACACCAGATTTAGAAACTTCTCTTTTAAAACGACGCAGCGTTTCTTCAATAGTTTCTCCTTTACGAAAAACAGTTTTTGGCATTAATATCTCCTTTCCATTATCTCATTAAAAATTAATAATACTAATTATATTTTATCTCTTTTTTTGTTGTTTGTCAATCAGAAAAGAGATAAAATGTTTACTTAAGTGGTCTTTCTTTTGTTTAGTTTTATTTTCTTATGGTAAAATTTGTCATAAATGCGGTTAAATTAAATGAAATAGCAACAATGTTATTTTTATATAAATTAGTAATTTTATATTTAGAGTTGTTTTTGTAATTGTTGAGTTTTTAAGTATAATTGAAAAAAACAACTGCACTGTTCAAACATGTTTGTGATAAAATTTGGGTCTTCTTTGATTTCAATAGTTTTGTTGGTTTGGTCGTTTTGATAGACTAAAAAGTAAGCTTTAATTGATTGGGAACAATAAATTTGGGCTTGGAGTTGGGCATAATAGATAGTAGGGATTTTGTCTTCATTCAAAAAAGTTTGCCAAGTATAAGAGGCAAACGAAATGGGGCATTTGATTTCTAAGAGGCTTTGAGATTGGGTGTCCCATCCATCCAAAGAGGCAGACATAAAATCTTTGACAAAGACTTTGGGTTCGAATTGCATTTTTTGTGTTTTGTTGAAAAAATTTCTTGCTTGGGGTTCCAAAGTTCGTCCGCGTTTCATTGCTTCGTTGTCTTTAATTGGAGTTCCAAAAACTTTTCTTTTTAATAATTGTTCTTTGGTTTCAAATGGATTTAACCCCATGATAGCTGCTACTTCAGAAGCATTAATGTATTTTTTGCGATGATTGTGCCAAGCTAAGGTATTTTGTTCTAATTGCATATGGAATAAACTATTTTTGGCACCAAAAGGAAAGTCCAAAAAAAACTATGGTTAAAACAGTAAGAAAGCAGTTTAAGAAGAACTGTTCGCCTTTAATTTTGCGTCCCTTTTTTTGTTCGAAAAAAGAATTTCCTAAAGAAAAGCTGTCGTTGCTATCTGTTAAAAATAAAGTACTTAAAATGATAAAAGTACAAATAGTTACAAAAAAAACAGTATAATTCATAAAAAATCTCCTTTAAATTTTTGATTTTGTTGTTTTTTAATTTTTTGGTTTAATAAAATAATGATGGGATGATGCGTTTTTTTGATGAATGTTTAAAAATTTACTTACTCTTTTATTTTAACAAGAAAAGCATTTGTATTTTCAAACATTTTTATATTTTGGGAATTTCTAAAACGGACTTGGATTAAATCTTTCATGACGGCTTCAACGATACCCAAGCCGAGAGTTTTGTGTTTAACTTGGTCTCCTTTTTGGAAAAAGCTATTTCCATTAGTGGAAGATGTTGGGTTTGATTGGTTGGGTTGAAATAAATGTGGGGAAAAATAATTTGATCTTATTATTTCTTTTTGAAAAAAGCCCATTTCTTTTAAAAAGCGTGAAGGTTGGTTGTCTATTTGTTTGCCATATGAAACTCTTTGGCAAGCCCCAGTTAAAAATAACTTTTCTTCGGCTCTTGTAACTGCTACATAAGCTAGACGTCTTGATTCTTCTAAATCGCTTTTTTCTTTTTGGTTGCAATCAAAAAAAATATCTTCAAAAGCAGCTATAAACACCACTCTAAATTCTAAACCTTTGACTTTGTGAATAGTAGAAAGTTTAACGCGATTGTTTTTGCTTGTGGTTTTAGGGTCTTGTTCTGTTTGTTCGTGAGTTTCACTATATAAAGATATTTGATCTAAAAGTTTTGTTAATTTTTCAAAAACACTTCCTTCTAAATTTTTTTCTGCTTGCATAAAAACTGATTTTAATTCTTCGATGTAATGTGAAGTAGTCTCATAATCTTTTATTGATTGCATTTTGAAAGTTTCATCGTTTTTTCGACAATAACCATTTTTTTCATCAATATAAGTAATTATATCACTAAGACAGCCAAAAGAATCATTAATGAGTTTTTGGCGCAAAGTTTTAATTAATTTTTGGAATTCTTTTAGTTTAGTTTTGGTATTTGGTTGAATTGGAGTTTGGTCTAGGTAGTTAAGGGCGTCAAAAAGATCTAAGTTTTTTTCTTGGGCAAGTTGTTCTAGATGTAAAAGTGAATTTTTCCCCATGCCTCTTTTAGGGGTGTTAATGATACGTTTGAAATCAAAATCTTGTGAGGGATTTGCAATAACATTTAGATAAGCTAAAAAATCTTTAACTACTTTGCTTTGATAAAAGGAAGTGCCTCCAAAAACTTGATAAGGAATGTTGTTTGCTAATAATTTTTCTTCCAAATGACGTCCCAAAATATTAGTGCGATATAAAATAGTAAAATCTTGATAGTTGTAAATTCCTTGTAAAACGAGTTTTTGTATGGTTTTTGTGATGTAGTTTGCCTCTGTTTTGTAATCTTCAAAAAATTTGTAAATAACAGGTTCTCCTCTGTTTTTAGTGCTTTTGAGATTTTTTTTAAAAAGGTGGGCTTCGTTGTACTTGATTAAAAGGTTAGCTTTGTCTAGGATGTTTTTAGAAGAACGGTAATTTTGTTCCAAAAAGGCTATTTGAGGTTTAAATTTGTTTAAGAATAATTGGCTGTTTTCAAATCTGGCTCCTCGAAAAGAATAAATGTTTTGATCGGGATCACCTACTATAAAAATATTTTGGTGTTTATGTGCTAAAAGAGTTAAAATTTGATATTGAAAAAAATCAGTATCTTGGAATTCATCCACTAATAAATATTGGAATTTTTGTTGATAAAAACCCCTTACATCATCATTTTCTTGGAGCAGTCGGTACGTGTATAAAATGAGGTCATCAAAATCAACTAAATTGTTTTTTTGCAAAAAAAATTGATATTTGATTTTGATTGGAATTTCGAATTCGTATCTGTTTTCACGTTTAAAATTATGTTCTTTTTGGGTTGCGTGTTGCAAAGTATCTTCATTTTGTGGTGCGTGTTTTCTTTTAATAGCAGAAATGTTTTTTTTTAATTCGCTAATTTTTACTCTTTTGGGATCTATGTTCATTTCTTTTAAAATGCTTTTGAGTATTGTTTTGCAGTCGTTGTTATCTAAAATTTTGAAATTGTTACGATATGAAAATGGTAAAAAGGTAATAAATTTTCTCAAAATTTGGTTTCCTAAAGAGTGAAAAGTGCAAATAGTAATGCCTTTTGTTTTTTCTTTACCAATCATTTCGGCAAGTTTTTCTTGCATTTGTTTGGCGGCTTTGTTGGTGAAAGTAAGGGCTAAAATTTGGTTACTTGGCAAGTTTTTTTGTTCGATTAAATAAGCCATTTTAGCAGTTAAAGTTGTTGTTTTACCAGTTCCTGCGCCTGCTGATAGATAAAAAGATTTAGCATTGCTTGTGACTGCTGCAAGTTGGGCTTGATTTAAAAGTTTATTTAATTTTTCTAAAAAATTGGTTTTATTGGAAAACATTTTTATACCTTTTATTTTGTTGTTTATCCTTTTTATTTTGTGTTTTGTATTTTTATAGTGTTTTTGATCTTTGTCGTGGTGAATTGGTGGTATTTATTTTGGTCTTGATTTGGTTTCGGTAATTGGGTTTTTTCGTTTTTTTGAGATTTATTTTTTGGATAGAACAAATTTATTTTTGAGGATTTGATTTTAAGCTTACTACTTCATTGAAATTAAGTTCTTGCTTTTGCCCATTTGTGTCTTTGATGATTTTGTCTGCTGCAAAATAACCTTGTCTTAAAAATTGAAAATGGTTTTGACAACAACAGCCTTTTTTTAAACTTGATTCTACAAAACCTTTTTTTATATGCCATGATTTATCGTTGAAATTGCCATTTTTGCAAAGTAGTGGAGCAAAAAAATTAAAAGTGGCTTTGCAAGCAGTCTTTGCTTCTGCAAAATGAATAGTTCCGTTTGGTTTTCTGTCTTTAAAGCCACTGCTGCTTTTGGTTTGGGGGTCATATGTGGCAAGAATTTCTGTTATTTCTCCTTTGTTGTTTTTGACAACGTCGTAAGCTTTAACAAAATAAGCATGAAATAATCTTACTTCTTCGCCCAAAGTCAATCTTTTATAATTTTTATCTGGTTTTTGAAGTGCGAAATCGTCTTTTTCAATGTAGAGATGACGGGAAAAATAAATTTCTCTTTCTTGGGTTTGTTTTGTTGCATTTTCACAATTACAAGTATGAAAATTATTAGTCCAAGGAGCTTTGAGAGTTTCTATTTGTTTTTCAGGAAAGTTAGTAATAGTAAGTTTGATAGGGTTTATGACTGCCATGCGAGGTAAGGATTTTCCTTTAAGATCACCTCTTACAAAAGATTCTAACATTTCTTGTTTAACTTGGGAATTTACTTTGGATAAGCCTGTTTCAAGGACAAATTTTTTGATAGCTTCAGGAGTGTATCCTTTTTTGCGGATACCTGATAAAGTTGGCATTCTAGGGTCATCCCAACCTGTTACTAAGTTTTTTTCTACCAAATTATTAAGGTTCCTTTTGCTCATTAAAGTTTGTGTGAGATTAAGCCGTCCAAATTCAATTTGGCTTGGAGTGTGTTTGGCTTGGGTTTCTTTGATTATCCAATTATATAAAGTTCTGTGGTCTTCGAATTCCAAAGAACACAAAGAATGTGTGATATTTTCAAAGGAATCTCCCAATGGATAAGCATAATCATAGGTAGGGAAAATATTCCAATGTTTTTGTTTCAAAGTAAAAGCAGAAAGAATACGGTACAAAATAGGGTCTCTTAAATTAAGGTTAGGACTTTGCATATCAATTTTCGCACGCAAAACTTTGCTACCTTCTGCAAATTCACCTTTTTTCATTTTTTCAAATAGCAAGATATTTTCTTCAATACTGCGATTGCGATAAGGAGAATTTGTTCCTTTTTGGTTTAAATTACCGCGACTTTGGGCAATTTGTTTAGCGGTTTGGTCATCAACATATGCTTTTCCTTGTTTGATTAAAAAAAGCGCCATTTGATACATTTGAGGGAAATAATCTGAGGTAAAAGTGATTTTATAAGGATTGTAGCCCATCCATTTGATGTCGTTGATTATGGCATTAACATAAATTTGTTTTTCTTTGGAAGGGTTGGTGTCATCATATCGTAAAAGGGTTTTTCCTTGAAAAAAATTTGCCAATTCAAAATTAATAATTATGGCTCTGGCGTGTCCTAAATGTAAAAAACCATTGGGTTCGGGCGGGAAGCGTGTAATTATTTGGCTGCATTTGTTGTTTTGGAGGTCTTTTTGCATGATGGTTTTGATGAAATTTGATTGTTTTTGCATTTATAAGTCCTTTTTCTTTTTAATTTGTTTTATTTGGTTTCTTTGGTGATGTTTGTGGTGAATTTTTGCATAGTTTTTAGTTAAGTTTTAATAATATTTTTTTAGTTAGAGATTTTGTATTTTGAAAATTTTTATTGGGGAATTATTTCATTTTGGGACTTTTATTTTTTTGTCTCCCATTTTTTTATTAGGTGATTTAGTTATTTTATTTATGATTAGAAATATAATGAAAAGGATTTTAAAAAATAGACTTCTAAATATTGCTGTTAATATTATATTCTTCATATATTTTAATCAAAACACTCTATTATATTATACTAGTATTTTGCAAATATTTTTCATTTTAACCTAACTGTTTCCATTTATTTAGATAAATAAAAAATTTTTTAAAATAGCAAAGAAAAAATAGATTTTATACAATTTCAAGATCGCCTTGTTAAACTTTTAGATAAAAAACAAGATAATAAAATCGATATTATATTTTTTTGAATATAAATTAGTTTAATCTCAACGTGACCTAAAAACTAGACAATTAAATATTTTTGAAATAATATAAAGACCAATTTGTAAATTGGTTTTTTGTTATATATGGTAAATTCTAATTTTTTC